>NZ_CABSXI010000090.1:0-6949 GCF_902481605.1 uncultured Oribacterium sp.
TACAACGGAACAGTTTCCTTCTACAATATCCCGGGCCTCTACGGAACCGATAAAGTTTAAGTCTTTTTCCTCCTTACACTTTTCCATGGCAGCCTTCACCAGAGCATTTCCCTTTTCTTCTTCCGCCCCGATATTTACTAGGCCTACCGTGGGAGAGGAAACTCCCAGCATTTCCTTCATATAGATGGCACCCATCTTGGCAAACTGTACAAGCCACTCCGGATGGGCATCTACATTGGCACCGCAGTCCGTAAGAAGGGTTACACCCTGTCTTGTGGGCATTAAAGCCGCAAGGGGAGGACGCAATACCCCCTTTTCTCTTCCGACAATCAGCTGTCCTCCGGCTAAAATTGCTCCGGTGGAACCGGCAGAAAGAAAGGCCTCTGCCTCTCCCTCCTTAACCGCCTTCATTCCCCTAACAATGCTGGAGTCCTTTTTTCTCCGAATGGCCATAACCGGAGACTCATGCAAGCTGATATTCTCGCTACAGGGAATAATCTCAATTCTTTCTTTATCATATTGGTATTTGGCACATTCTTCCTGAATGGCTTTCTCCTCTCCATAGAGAAGAAGCTTGGTATTCGGGCAGGAAGAAAGGCTGTCAATTGCCCCTTTTACAATGGCAGAAGGCGCTAAGTCCCCTCCCATGGCATCAATGGCTATACGAATCATATTCACCTCATCTGAAAAACATTATTTCTTCTTAAGGAATCAGAAATATGATAGAGTATTCTTGATTTTATGTCAATTGTAAGCAACAAGCCATTTCTTGCTAGATTACTGTTAAGTAATCGTTGGCAACTCCAGTATACAGACTAATGAATGTCTCAATTTTTGTGAAGAGAAAAAAGATGACGGGTTATTGACCATTTACATAAAAAAACAGTAAACCGACTTGATTTACTGTTTTTTTTTATTAAAATATTTTTTTCTGAAATATATTTGATCAAAGCAAATTATTATTAATTCATAGAATCAAACGCACTTTTTGCGAATAATCGTTACTCTAACTATTTTCATCTTTCTTTAAATTGGCTTTCTTAAAAAATGCAAAAGATATTTTACAAACCAAATAAGTAACCCAAAATACTATGATTGTATCGTTAGAAATGAAGTTCTTTAAGCTCCATGTTCTATCGGTAAAATATGCTATCATAAAGCTTGTTAGCATTTGTACTACCAGTATTAAAAGTGCACGTAATATCTCCTTTTTCGCAAATTTCATACTTTAATGTCCCCATCGTTTACTGAATGACCAAGAACCCACATACTGTGTTCTCGCCGAATCTAAATAATATTTGTTTTCATATCTAGTATAAATTTTATCCACGCTGTGGCTTGTATATATATCACTTGTCACATATAAATAATTCGGCAAAGTCGTCGCTCCTGCCTTCTTCTAATAGCTATTTCCCTATTTTGAAGTAAATTAATACAATCTTAAATTACATTTTTCTCAAGTGATATCCAATAAATTTACTACATCCCGAATTTGTTATAATTAACTTATTTGAAGTTTATCATTATTGTAGTTTATTTTCAAGTATTTACTGCTAAATTTTGAAATATTTTTTACACACGTTTTGTCCTATAACGCTCATTTCCTCCTTGTAAATATAAAAAAAGGTAGCCAAAACTATAGCTACCTTTTTTTATATTTGGTTTGAAATGCAATTCTAACTCTTATGGTATATTTTTCTGCCCACTATAATCATCAAAAGAATAATAAGAGTATACACAAAAAACCCAAGTACTCCTCTTGGTTTCCAAACATAAAATACATAAGAAAGAGCAAACCCTACCACTACGACTATAATGGGATATATTATCTTAAGTATTGTAAGCATTTCTTTTTATTCTTCCATCATCTTCTTGGACTCTTCCACTACACGATTCTGGATATCTCCGGGAGCCTGCTCATAACGCACGAAGTAGAAGGAAAAGCTTCCTGCTCCTCCGGTCATGGAGCGAAGGTCAGTATTATAAAGATAGAGGTTACTCATGGGAAGCTCAGCCTCAACCAGCTGCTTTCCGTCTCTAAGGGCGGTCATACCCAAAATCTTTCCTCTACGCTTATTCAGATCTCCCATAATATCTCCGGTAAAGGCATCCGGAACAGTAACATTCAGGTGTGCAATCGGCTCTAAGAGTATGGGGCTTGCCTGAAGGAAAGCATCCTTAAAAGCCATGGAAGCCGCTGTCTTAAAGGCCTGCTCGGAGGAGTCTACCGGGTGGTAGGAGCCGTCCAACAAGGTGGCATTGACACCTACAACAGGATATCCTGCCAAAGGTCCCTTCTTGCAGGACTCTGCAATTCCCTTTTCAACAGCCGGGAAATAGTTCTTCGGTACAGCACCGCCGAAAACCTGCTCTTTAAAAGTATAGGCCTGGTCATAGTCAAAGCTTGGAGAGAATTCCATAACAACATCTCCATACTGTCCGTGTCCACCGGACTGCTTTTTATATTTACCCTGAACCTTTACGGTCTTCTTAATAGTCTCACGATAAGCAAAGCGTGGCTTTTCCAAATCAATAGAAACATTATATCGATCCTTTAATCGGGAAGCCAAAACCTCTAACTGCTGTTCTCCGATAGCGTAAATTAAGCTCTGTCTGTTTTCCGGGTCAGCCTGTAATCTGATGGTTCTATCCTCGTCCATCATCTTCTGTAAAGCAGTGGAAAGTTTATCCTCATCCGCCTTTTGCTCTGCACGATAAGCCATAAAGGTAAAGGGCTCGGAAAGCTTGGGTCCATGATAAAGGATGGGGGCATTACGAACAGAAATGCTGTCTCCGGTTTCACTGATATTTAACTTCGCTACTGCACCGATGTCTCCACTCTTTAGCTCAGGCACTTCAATAGGGGTATTTCCCCGAAGAAGATAGAGCTTTCCCACCTTTTCCATGCTTTCTTTATTTACATTGTAAATTTCAGAATTGGCCTTTAATACACCGGTACAAATCTTAAATAGACTGTATTTTCCAAGGAAAGGATCTGCGATGGTCTTCCAAATCTTTGCACTGAGGCTCTTATCAGACTGATACTTCGCTCTAAAGTGTTCTCCGGTAGAAGCATCCACACCGATGGATTCCAAGGACTCGGGAGAGGGGAAGTATTTCTCCAAAACCTGAAGCAATACATTAAAGCCCTGCACATTTGGCCCGGATCCCATCAGCACCGGAGCAATCTTGCAAGCTTCTACATTCTCCCGTAAAGCCGCCTGAATCTCTTCTACCGTAAACTCTTCTCCGGCAAAATACTTCTCCATCAGTTCATCGGAGCTTTCCGCTACTGCCTCCAGCAAGGCGGAACGGGCAATGGTTAAGTGCTTCTCCACATAGTCGGGAATAGGACAAGCCTCATATTCATTCATCTTTGTAAAGCGTCTTCCGGCCATCTTTACCACGTTTACAAAGCCCACGAATTTCTCATTTTCACGGATAGGAAGCTGGAAAGGTGCTACAGACTTACCGAACTGCTTTTCCAGATCCAAAACCAGCTGTCTGAAGGAAGCCTTGTCATCATCCATATTGCTGACAAAGAAAAGTCTGGGAAGAGCATTGGCTTCGCACAGCTCCCAGGCCCGTACCGTTCCCGGCTCAATTCCCGCCTTACCGTTTACCACGATAATTGCCGCATCTGCCGCAGAAACAGCTTCTTCAACCTCTCCTACAAAATCGAAGTATCCGGGAGTATCCAAAATATTCATCTTCAGCTCTCCGGACTCTCCCTTATACTCGATAGGAATCACGGAAGTGGAAATGGAAAACTTCCGCTTCTTTTCTTCTTTATCAAAGTCAGACAGGGTGTTCCCGTCATCAACACTACCCATTCTATTAATTCCAGAAGTTACATAAGCTAATGCTTCTGCAATGGTGGTTTTTCCGGCACCTCCATGACCTAAAAGAACTACGTTACGAATACTGCCGGTTTCATAAACTTTCATAGATCCTTCCTCCTATTTCTAACAATGCAGTCTATTGCATGTCACAAGATATATAGTTGTATTGTATATGAAAAAAGGCAATATTACAAGAAAATCCGTTGTTTTGTATTATAAGTCAAAGAGGGACATCTGATTGGATAGGGGAATGTCACCTAGAAGCCCCAATTCATGGAATTTGTCTGCAAAGGCCTTGGGACAGTGGGTTCTTTGGATAAAATCATCCTTGGAGAGGTATTTTCCGTATTTTGCTCCCTCTTCCAATCCCTGGGCCACCGCCTCTCCCAAACCGGCAATACAACTAAAGGAAGGCATAATCTCTCCCTTTTCCGTGATTTGGAAGTCCTTTGCCTTCGCCTTGTAAATGTCCAGAGGGGCAAATTGAATCCCTCTGGCATACATTTCCTCGCAAATCTTCATATCCCGAAGACAGAGTTGATCTGTTGCGGAAAGCTTCTCTCTGGAAGAATACTCCTTGATATGAAAACGAAGCTTCTCCACACCGAAGCACATCTTATCAAAATCAAAACCGTCCGCTCTAACCGTATAATAGGCGGTATAGTATTCCTTAGGATAGAAAACCTTACAATAGGCCACACGATAAGCCATCATAACGTAAGCCGCCGCATGGGCCTTGGGGAACATGTACTTGATTTTTTTACAGGCATCAATGTACCACTGGGGCACCCCATGCTCCAGCATATGCTCGCACCACTCGTCCTTTAAGGGCTTATGCTTTCTGGTGGCCTCCATAATATTAAAGCTTTCTCCCGGCTCCAAGCCCATGTGCATCAAATACACCATGATATCGTCACGACAGCAAATGGCTTCTCTCAGGGTGGTAACCCCGTTTAGGATGAGATCCTGAGCATTATTCAGATAAACATCTGTTCCGTGGGAAAGTCCGGAAATACGAATCAGGTCGGAAAGGTATTTCGGCTTGGTGTCCTGTACCATTTGCATAGCAAACTGGGTACCAAACTCCGGAATCCCCAGACAGCCCAATTCCACCCCCTGAATATCTGCCGGGGAAATGCCTAAAGCTTCCGTGGATTGGAACAAGGACATCACTTCAGGAGAATCCAAGGGAATATCCTTTACCGGATCCAAGCCCGTTAAATCCTGTAGCTTTCGTATCATGGTGGGGTCATCATGTCCCAGAATATCCAATTTCAAAAGGTTATGGTCAATCTTATGGTAGTCAAAATGGGTGGTAATAATGGGGCTTTCCGTATCATTGGCAGGATGCTGTACCGGTGTAAAGGTGTTGATATCCTCTCCATGGGGAAGCACCACAATACCGCCGGGATGTTGTCCGGTGGTTCTTCTGATTCCGGTAATTCCCGCTACCAGACGATTCAGCTCCGCAGTTCTCTTCTTTTCTCCCCGCTCTTCATAAAATTTCTTAATCATACCATAGGCGGTTTTTTCCGCTAAAGTACCGATAGTTCCCGCCTTGTAGGTATTTTCCTCTCCAAAAATGGCTCCGGTATAGGCATGGGCTCTGGCCTGATACTCTCCGGAGAAGTTTAAGTCAATATCCGGCTCCTTATCTCCGTCAAAGCCCAGGAAGGTTTCAAAGGGAATATCAAAGCCCAGACGATTTAATACCGTACCGCAGTGGGGACAGATTTTACTTGGCATATCATAGCCCGCCATACCGGAATAGGACTTTACCTCCTCCGAGTCAAAGTCCGTGTAATAGCATTTAGGGCAGACATAATGAGGCGGCAAGGGATTTACCTCGGTAATATGGGCCATGGTAGCGGCAAAGGAGGAACCGACGGAACCTCTGGAGCCTACCAGATAGCCGTCCTCATTGGACTTATCCACCAGCTTTTGGGCAATAATATACATCACGGAATAACCGTTGGAGATAATGGAATTTAATTCCGTCTCCAAGCGGTTTTCTACCATTTCCGGAAGCTTGGGTCCATAGATTTTATGGGCAGTCTCATAACAAATTTGTCTTAGGGTTTCGTCTGAATGTTCAATAATCGGAGGACACTTGTCGGGACGAACAGGCTTTATCGGCTCACACATTTTCATGATCTTCAAAGGATTGTCAATGACCACCTGCTTTTGGGTATTGCTGTCCAGATAGGAAAATTCCTCCAGCATCTCCGTGGTACTTCTAAAAAAGAGTCTTGCTTCTCCTTCCTCATCTGTCATTCCCTTTGTAGCCAGAACGATTCTCCGAAGAACATCATTTTCCTCATCCGCATAATGGGCATCACAGGTAGCACATACCGGCTTTTTCAACTGTTCTCCCAAGGCAATAATCTTCTTATTATAGGCAATCAAATCCTCTTCCGTTTCTGCGGAAAAACGATCTGATTCCAGCATATAGGCATTATTCCCTAAAGGTTGAATTTCCAGATAATCATAGAAAGAGGCAATCTCCAAAAGCTGCTGGTCATCCGCCCCTCGCACCATAGCCTGAAAAAGCTCTCCGCTGGAACAGGCTGAGCCGATAATCAGTCCTTCCCGATATTTTTTCAGCAAAGACTTGGGAATTCTCGGCTTCATTCGGAAATACTGCAAATGGGACAGAGAAACCAGACGATAGAGGTTAATTCTTCCAATATCATTTTTTGCCAGCAGGATAATATGGTAGCTGGGGAGCTTTCGTACCTTCCCCACCTGATCCACCTCCAGACTGTCGATTTCCTCTAAGGAGCTAACGCCTCTTTGCTCTAAAAGCTCTAACTCTTTTAGATAAATTCTTGCAGTAGCCTCCGCATCATCCACCGCTCTATGGTGATGCAAAAGCTCAATCTTCAATTCCTTTGCCACAGTATCCAGCTTAAAACGACTTAGTCTTGGTAAAAGCAGGCGGGACAAGGCCACCGTGTCAATCACCGGTGCTGAAAAAGGAAGATTTAAAGCCTTTGCCTTAGTACTGACAAAGTGGTAGTCAAAGTCCGCATTATGAGCCACCAAAATCGCATCCTTGGCAAAGTCCAGAAATTGTGGAAGTACCTCTTCGATTCCCTTGGCATCCA
>NZ_CABSXI010000091.1:0-6786 GCF_902481605.1 uncultured Oribacterium sp.
ACATCTTTAAAAGAAAAAAGAAACTCCCTTCGAAGTTTCCTCTTTCTTTACCCCTTCATTCCTTTTTCATTCATAATATCAGGAGGTTCCTTATGTATTACGAAAATTATAGCTATGTTGCAAAGGTCGGTACACAAATCATGCGTTTCGCCACCGAGGAAGAATATTTAGAATATATTGCCGAAGAACAGGACTAAAGCAACGAAGCCGCCGCAAAAGTCAATAAGTTGTAGCGCATCTTTATAATGAATACAGCAATCACTTACCCCAGAAGATCGTTAAAAGCTTCCGTCATCGTAGGATGTGTATAAATCTGAGACGCCAGCACATTTGCCGGAATCTTCTGATCCATAGCCAGCTTAATCAGATTAATCATTTCATAGCTTTCCGGACAATAAAGATGAGCACCTAGGATAAGATTGCTTCCTTCTTCAATAATCACCTTCAGCAGACCGGCGGTCTGACGCAAAACCTGAGCCTTGGGAATAGCCGCTACCGGAAGCTTTGCTACTCGATACTGCTTGCCCTGTGCCTTTGCTTCTTCCTCCGTAATTCCCACTCTGGAAAATGCCGGTGTCAGGAATACGGAATAGGGGATAGCCCCTCTGTTTTCCGTGCTTCGAAGAGCAGTTCCCTCTCCCTTAGCTTCCTGCTCTAAAGCTGCCTTTACGATACGGAAGTCGTCTAAAGAAATATAAGTAAACTGCAGGCCCCCGGTCACATCTCCCATGGCAAAGATATGAGGCACCTTGGTTCTTAGGGAAGAATCTACAGGGATGGCTCCTCTTTCTGTCAGGGAAAGACCTGCCTTTTCCAACGCCAGGTTCTCTACGTTTGGCTTTCTTCCTGTTGCCACAAGGATGGCATCTGCGGTAATGGTCTTCCCCTCTCCGCCCTGCTGGAACAGAATCAGACTTTCCTCTTCCTTATCCTGAATTTCCTGCACAGTTACGCCCTTACACAGGGTAATCCCCAGCTTCTCCATGTTCTCTTCAATAGCCTTAGCCATTTCCCGGTCTTCTCTTGGGATAAAGTCCATAGTATCCTGTAGAATGGTTACAGTAGATCCAAAATTCTGATAGTAAGAAGCAAACTCCAAGCCGATATAGCCCCCGCCGATAATCACAAGGTTTTTAGGCAGAGTATCCAACTCCATCATGCTTTCACTGGTATATACTCTCTTAGAGCTTTCTACTCCGGCAATCTTTGGGATAATGGTCTTAGCTCCGGTGTTAACAAAGATACGCTCTCCCCGGATTTCCTCATCTCCTTTAGCACTTTCCACCAGAATACGGTGTTCATCCAGGAAAGAGGCTCTGCCGTCAATGACCTCCACACCGGCCCCCTGTACCTTTTCCAGATTCTTTCCTCTCAGGAAATGGGTCAGTCTTCTCTTCTCCTCAATAGCCTTCTGATAACGCTCCGCCTTCTCGGAGAATTCTCCCCCCAGTGCAGCGGACTCTCTGGCGCTATTCTCTAAAGACTTTGAAGGAATACAAGCCACGTTAATGCAGGTACCTCCATAACGAAGGGGATTTTCCTCGATTAAAACCGTCTTCTCCCCCTTTTTAGCCAGATAGCCTGCCAATGTTTTTCCGGCCTTACCAAATCCAATAATAATGTTTTGTACTTCCCTCATGTTCATCCTTTTCCTTTCTTTTCTCGTATCCATTCTTGATTTCCAGTTTAAATCATCAGACTTAAGCAATGGCAAAACTATAGCACAAAAACCAGGCTTTGTATTTCAATTCTTTAGAAAAAAATTCTAAAAGGAATGTAAAAATCTAAAGGAAAAAAGAAATGTCTTGTCTTTTTAGTGCAGAAATCTAAAATTAGGGTATAATACAAAAGACACTTAGTTGTAACAAACTATTTTTATAGTATAGAGTCCATAGAATCAGCAATGAAAAGGAGAAAAAATTTCCATGTTTTACCAGTTAGTCCATGAAAATGATGCTTCCTTCCGAATTCGTTTAGGAGTAAGCCGGATTACTTCTCAGGAGGAAGAAATCTTAAGTCAAATATTAGCCAGTCACCCCCAGGTTTGCGGAATTCAGATTTATCCTGCAACATCAGGCATTCGAATTTTTTTTAAAGGCTCTAAACAGGCAATTTTAGAAAGCCTTCGTAAGATTCCCTATAGCAATGTCCGTTTTCTGGCAGAACAGCTTCCCAAGCAGGATAGTATCTATGTTCATCTTCTCCCTTCCAGTCAGGAAATTGTTCAGGAATTTCGCGGGAATAAGAAGATGAATCCGAAGTTAAAGCAGAAGCTTGGCACTGAAGTCATTATTGAAGCTTTGGTGGATAAATTTCTGCCTGAACCGCTGAATCTGGCGTATCACGCCTTCCAGCTTATTCTTCTTTCCAAGGCTTAAACAGCTTACACTTTAGCTCATAGCTTAAAGCTTGCATTCACAATATCTTGTCTTTCATCAACAGTCGTGGTTAAAAATAAAAAATCCCCTCTTCCTATCCTAAGCGCCCGGCCCTAAAGGCTACAGGGAAGCTAAGGCTCCGGAAAGGGGATTTCTTTTAGCTCTTTCATATTGTAAAGACTATCGCAAAACCACTGCTCCTCTCCTTTTCCTTCCAGAAAAATGAGGGCATGCTTTGCTCTTGTTACTGCCACATATTCCAAACTGGTATACTTGGATCTGGCTTCCGCACAGCTGTTTCCGCCGGTTTCCATCAAAATCACAATATTCGAATTTAAGCCCTTGGAAGCATGGGCATCCAAAACCATATGATCCAAGGAAGCTTCCGAAAAGCCAAAGGGTTTCAAGGCTTCTTTGTAATCTGCTTCTTTCTCCTTGTCATTGGATAAAATCAGAAAATCTCTGTCTCGTAAATCCGGGTAAGACTTTAACAGTTCCCCCATCAAATCCTGTAGAGCTCTTAGACTATCCTTTTCCGAAGGATAGTGGAAAACACCGTGGAGAGGAGAATTTTGCAAAAACTCGGGCCTTTGGCAAGCCTTCATATCATGATAGGCGGGCATTCTCTTCCGAAAATGTCGATTAATCCATTCCACCAACTCCGCATTGGAACGATAATTCTCATTGAGGTAGAGGACCTTCACATTCCGCTTTTTCTCCATGCGCCGCTTCATTTGGAAGAAAACCTGTCGTTCCGCTTCCTCCTCCTGATAGATGGTTTGTCTGGGATCTCCCACCATAAAAAGGCAATTATGCCGCATTTTCCCCTTCTTATCCGTGGACAGAAGGAGAAGAATGTCCAGCTGAGTCTGATTCAAATCCTGTAATTCATCCGCGTAAATCTTGGTAAAATCCCGTCGTAAAATCTGCAGAAGCTTGGGATTCTCTTTCAATATTCTATAGCATTGTTCCTCCAAAGGCATAAAAGAATATTCTGATTCCGTAGACTTAAGTTCCGTAGATTTTTGTACTGCTTTCCTGATTTCCTGCAGGCAGGCATTTTTTTCCACCTCTCCGATGTACTGTTCCCTCGTCCAAGCTTTCTGAAAATGCTCCTTTACATGAATAACATAGAGGCAAAAGTCTCGGAAAGTGGTGATATGCATACTGTCAATGCCATATACCTTTCGCTTTAAACGATGACTCATTTCTTTGTTAATCGCAATTTCCCGATACAAATGCTTTTTTATCTTTTGTTTAAATTCCGCTACCGCTTCATCCGTAAAGGCCAGCAAAAGAAAATGGGAAAGCCTTTCACCGCCCATAATCTGATTTAATATTCTTTTTGAAAGAAGGGTGGTCTTCCCTGTCCCCGGGCCCGCCACAATGAAAAGGTTATCCTCAGCCTCCCGGATGTATTCCCTCTTCCTTTGCTCAGTCCAAAATTGCTTTCTTCTTTCCATCCATTTTCTTCTCCAAGAATCTTGGCCTTAAATTTTCCTCGCTATCATACCATAGAATTTTAAAAAAAGCTAAAAAAATAGGGCATCGTAAAGCGATGCCCCTATTATTAATCCGCCTTGGAAGACAGGAACAATCCCATACTTTCCAACTTATTTAAAATCTCATCCAAAGACTTTCTTCCCATGTTTCTCACCTTCATCAGGTCATCCATAGTCTTGGCACAAAGGTCTTCCACTGTATTGATTCCCGCTCTCTTTAAGCAGTTGTAGGAACGAACACTGAGCTCCAGCTCATCAATGCTCTTATTCAACTCGTCCCTTCCTGCCTCCTGACTGGAAACAGCAGCACCCTGCTCCTTTGCAGAGGTATCCATGTGCATAAAGAGCTGCAAATGGGTCTGTAGGATACGAGCTGCCAAAGATACGGCCTCCTCCGGCATCATGGTCCGGTCGGTAGTCACATCCAGAATCAAACGCTCTGTATTCCCCGTCTCTTCCACGAAGACATTCACCTTCTTTACAGGAGAATAAATTGCATCTACCGCAATCACGCCGATAGCAAGATCGCTGTGATCTCTGGTATTGGCTCCATCATAGCCCTTTCCCTTGCTGACCTTCATTTCCATATAAATCTTGGCATCCTTACCGGATAAATGTGCTAAGACAAGGTCGGGATTCATGATTTCCACTTCGGAACTCACCTTAATATCGGAAGCCTTGACTACGCCCTCTCCCATGTAATCCACATAGGCCATCACAGGCTCCTCTCCGCTACCGGTATAGCGAAGTGCCAGGTTCTTCAAATTCATAATGATTTCGGATACGTCTTCCTTTACCCCGGGAATAGAAGAAAATTCATGATAGACACTATCCAGCTTTACTTCACTGACAGCAGATCCGGGCATAGAAGAAAGCAGAATTCTTCTTAAGGAATTCCCGAGAACCGTAGCCTCTCCCTTTGCTAAAGAATCACAAACGAAACGAGCATATCCCTGCTCCTCTACAAACTCTTTCACTTCCAAGACTGGTTTCATTATGTTTTCCATTCCACACTCCTACTAATCGCTTCTTTACTGAACCTACCTATTATACCTATTTTTCTCAAAATTTCGAGTAGTTTTCTGTAATTCCTTAAAATAAATTTTATGCCGCCAGGTGTTTGTCCTTTTCCAGGCTGTCTCCGGACTTCCTCACCAAAATCTCCTCCATGGGCACTTCCAGGAGCACACTCAATGCAAACATATTGTCTAAGCTGGGCAAAGCCTTCCCCTGCTGCCACTTATACACGGCCTGTGGCTCTAAGAAGCCCATAAACAGGGCAACATCTTTTACCTTCAAGCCCTTTTCCTTCCGTAATCGCTCAATGTTTTTCCCGGTGGCAAAAACGTCTATTACGGGATATTCCACGTTAATCTTTGCTTCCATAACGAACTCCCTCCTGTAAAAATGAGAAAAACCCTGATAAAAAATCAGCGGAAGCTGAACAAGCCAGTCTTCCGCAGTTAAGAAAAAGCTGATGACGGGAATCGGACCCGTGACCTCCGCACTACCAATGCGACGCACTACCGACTGTGCTACATCAGCGTATCCTGAATAAATTCAGAACATTGCTAAAATACCATAAAGCAGTAGAACTGTCAATCAGTTTTTTTACTTTTTCACTTCACTTCTCTTTGTTTTACCGAAATGAATTTCACTGAAATCCATTTCACCGAAATCGATTTCACTAAAATATTTTTAACTATAATCCCCTTAAATCTTGTCTGTCACTCCTGTTTTATCTTATTCCGTACCTCTCCAGGATATAGTCCATATCCTTATCTACCCTCACGGATAAACTTTACGCCGTAGATGGTCTTCAGATTATTTATAAAAACTCAATTCTCTATTTTGCTATATTCTTTCTAGGCACAATATCTATAATAAGTTCAGAATTCATCGCCTCTGCAATACGATTCAGTAAAGCTAGACTGGGATTTCTGGTTCCATTTTCCAGCCTACTAATATCCGCTTGACTGATACCGGTCTTCTTTGACAATTCTTCTTGCGTAAGACCGGCCTCTTTTCTTGCTCTTACTAAAGACATAGTGAGATCCCGTTCAGATTGTAATTTTTCAAATTCTTTTTTAAACTCTTGGTCTTTTAACAATTCTTTCGTTAAATTTTGTAAATCACCCATTTTTACAACCTCTCCTAAAATACTTTTCTCTTCTCTTAATAGCCAGCTGAAGCTCAGCCCTTGGTGTTTTCATCTGTTTTTTTATAAAGCCATTTGTTGCTATAATAATTTCATTTTTGTCAAAGAAAAATAAAATTCTTACTATATCAGTACCTTGTATAGTACGAAGTTCAAAGATTCCCTGTTCCAGATGCCTACTTAACGGAAATCTCGCCTCACTTCCCAACATTTCCAAACGATGTAAATCAGAAACAAGTTTTGCTCTCATTTTTGTCTTCAAATTACAAATAAAGTCAGCTACAGGCACACTGCCATCGTCTTCACAAAAAAAATTAACAGTAAACAAACGCACCTCCTGTATGCTATATATAGCATAATTATTTTATTAGATTATGTCAATGCTATAATCACATCATCTCGTAGCAAAGACTATAAACAGTTCGTGGTATAGATAACTCTTTTTTATCATAATTTATAATTGTTATGTTTTTTATGGGAAAGTTAGCGCTTACGAAAAATGAATTTCTTTAGAATTAATACTTTGTTAAATAGACAAACGAAAAATATACATAGCTCTAAGAACCAATAGATTAAATAGATTAAATAGATTAAATAGATTAAATAGATTAAATAGATTGAATAGATTGAATTTGTTTGAATTAAATGTCATTATCAAAAATAATCTGATAACACTCTTTTATTATCAACCATATAGAAAGAAAACGCAAATAGAAAATACAATAAATACTCATTTTTTGATATAGAC
>NZ_CABSXI010000092.1:0-6279 GCF_902481605.1 uncultured Oribacterium sp.
ATTTCCTCATAAGACGTTCTGCCCATAACCACCACATGGCCGGTGGTTAGATCCTTAAACTGCCTTTGCTCTCCGGGAATCTTCCAGGGCATCTTTCCCTCTTTTCCGATGGCACCGCCTTTAGCCACAGCAACAATGATAGAAATCATTTTGAAAATCTCCTCTTAACCTTTTAAACCCTTCTACAAAGCTTTCAAATCCACTTTCTGAAATCTTTCATCAAAGCTTGACTTCTTCTTTCAGTCTTCCAAGCTTTTAAGCCCCAATTCTTCCGGAAGGAAGCGAGGGTTTACATTTTCCGAGGTGCCAAGGACGGAAGCCGCCAGTTTTGTGCCGATTTCACAGGATTCCATCAGATTCTTACCATAAGTCAGTCCCATGGCCACTCCTGCAAAAAAGGCATCTCCTGCTCCTGCGGTATCGATCACATGAACCTTTTTCGCCTTACAATGCCCAAAATGCCCATTTTGCTCCGCATAGATAGCTCCCTGACTCCCTAAAGTCATAATCATCTGGGGAAACTGTGCCTTTACCACATAGGAGGAAAGAGAGCTTGCCATTTCCTCTAAATTCATTTCCTCAAAGTCCTCGGAAAAGAGCATCCCTGCCTCCTGCTGGTTACAAACAATACAGGCAGTGGTCTTTAAAAGGTCTCTTCTTTCTAGGGCGATGGACATATTGGAAACAGCTGCATATACTTTTTTATTGTATTTCTCAGCCAATTGAAAAATCTGCTTTAAAAGCTTGGAATCCATATCAATTTCCACTATCACGCTATCACAACGGGAGAAAAGAGAATCCCCGTGCTTTGCAAGTACCTCTTCCAGTTTAGAGAGGTCCGGTCTTTGGGAAATAGAGCCCATAAGCTCCCCTTCCGTATCAAAGATTGCCAGCCAGGTTCCTAAGCCCCCTTCAATACGCTGAATATAATTGGTATTTACCTTATGCCTCTTTAATTTCTGTACTACCTCTTCTCCAATGGCATCCTTATCCACAACAGAAATAAAGGTGGGACGAAGCTCCACATTGGCAATATCCTCCACAATATTTCGGCTCACACCTCCATGAACCTTGACCACCTTTCCGGCGTTTCTTCCATCCGGCCGATACAAAGAAAAAGGATAACCCTTAATGTCCACAAAAACCGCGCCAAAAACCAAAATACCGATTCGCTCTTCCATCATTTTCCCTTTCATCCCTTTAGCACTGTATGTCTTATTCCTTATGCTTTATGCTTTTCGCTTTTCGCTTTTCGCTTTTCGCTTTTCGCTTTTCGCTTTTCGCTTTTCGCTTTATTCTACTGAAGGATGAATTTTATGACAAGGAAAATAGAAAATTAGTGCAAACTTGACCCCGAACTTTCAGTATTGTGCTATTTGTGAAGCACTACTGAAAGTTTCGGGGTCTATTTTAAAAACTATTCTTTTGACAATACTCTTTAGTACATCCTATTATTCTTGATTTTTACCATTTTTCATTAAAAACCTGATCCATGCGGCGGAAAGCTTCTTCCACTCTGGAACGGGGTAAAGCAAGATTTAAGCGGATGCAGTCCTTACCATGAAACATTTCTCCGTCCTGCCACATAACGCCTAAGTCCCATCCTGCCTTCTGCACTTCCTGAATCGTCTTTCCATTCTTTTCACACCATTTTCCGCAGTCCATAAAGAGCATATAGGTGCCTTCAGGCTTAGAAACCTCCACGCCCTCAAAATGCTCTCGGATATAATTTACGGCAAAATCAATATTCCCCGTAATCACCTGGCGTAATTCCTCCAGCCACTCATGCCCCTCCGGCCTATAGGCACCTATTAAAGCATGCATGGACAAGACATTCATATCATTATAATGAGGTTTAGAAGACTTTGCCCGTATTCTGTCTCTTAGGGTTTTATTGTAAATAATATGGTAGGAGCCAACCAATCCTGCCAGATTAAAGGTCTTACTGGGGGCATATAAAGCCACCACATGCTCCCTTGCCCAATCATTTACTAACTGAGTAGGAATATGCTTATATCCCTCTAAGATGATGTCCGACCAAATTTCATCCGCCACAACGGTAACATCATACTTCTCATAGAGCTCCATGGCTTTTAGGATCTCTTCCCTCTCCCAAACGCGACCACAGGGATTGTGGGGAGAACAGAAAATAGCCACATGAATATTATTTTCCTGAAGCTTCTTCTCCATATCCGCATAGTCCATACGCCATACATTTTTCTCATCCTTATACAGAGGGCTATGAACAATTTTGAAGCCGTTATTACTTAGGCTCATGGTAAAGCCGATATAGGTCGGACTGTGCACCAAAACTCCATCACCGGGAGAAGCAAATGAACAGAGTGTGGAAACCACTCCTCCTAAAACGCCATTTTCATAACCGATATGCTCCTTCTTTAAGCCCTTAACTCCATTTCTTTTCTCATGCCAACCAATGATACTGTTAAAATAAGCATCTGTGGGAGCAAAGTAGCCAAAGGCAGGATGCTTTACCCTTTCGATAATAGCTTCCTGAATGGTTGGAACTGTTGGGAAATTCATATCCGCAACCCACATAGGAATGATGTCTACTCCATCTGCGGGTTTATCCGGAGCAAAGCCGGGCCAAGTTCCTAAACCATCTATGGCAATAGCATCCTTTCCATGCCTGTCAATAATAGATGTAAAATCGTATTTCATAAACTACTCCTTTCCTTATTCTTCCGCTGCTAAAGCCGCCTTAACAATTTGTTCTTTACGAAGTTCCAAATCCTCTTTCTTCACTGCCCCAATCTTTAAGCGCCAGTAAGAAAGCCCAACCAATGCAATTATAATCCCCGTGCAAATGATAGCATTTTGCATATTCAAATCCTTAAATAAATTAAATGCAACAATAGCTGCACAAATCGCTCCTAAAACACAACAAATATAATACAAACCTTTTCCCATGCGGATAGAACGTTTTTCCCATTGTTCCGGATATCTTTCAGGAAGCTTTATGCAGGCTAAATTTACATACAGATTAATCAGCATAGAAGGAATCATCACCAAAGATACTACCGAATCAATATTCATTCCCGTTAGAATTGGTATTAAACTAACAAGGTAAAAAACCAGATAAGACAGGTAGGGATATCCGTCCTTTGTAGTCTTCTTAAAAACCTTAGGAAGCCATCCGTCCTCAGCAATATGGAGTAATGGATAACGAAACATTGCCAATCCCCCCAGTAAAGAAGAAGCGATTGCACCAATACCTCCACCTACCACAAAGAATAAATACAAGCTTCTTGGAAAAATTGCCTCCGCAGTTAAACTTAGATTTGCTCCGGCAATCTTTTCATAAGGTAAAACTCCTGCTGCTACATAGGCCATTAACCCGTAAATAACGGACAATATTACTGTAATAATAAGAATTCCAACCGGAAGAGTTTTCTTTGGGTTCTTAGTTACCGCTGCCATAGACACGGGAGCCATTGTCGTTCCCTGACAGGCCCACCCCATAACCGCTATAGCACTTAAAAATCCTGGAAATCCTCCTCTAAAAAATCCTCCATCGCCTGTAGTATTAAAAAATGCAGTAGGATCAACTTTTCCAATTCCAAATGCCACAAACAAAGTCAAAGCCACCACCAAAACAATTGTTACAAAATTTTCCAAAATTGTGACAAAACGTGATCCTCGTATGGTGGATAAAAAAAATAATGTAAGCATAATAAATGAGCAGATTGTTCGGTAGCCATTTAATGATGGAAACAAAACACAAAGATAATCCGTAATAGCAATCACATAGCCAGAGGTGGATATAGCATTTACAATTACCATCCAGCCCCCGACCCCCGTCATTAAGGGATTGAAAAGCATAGCCTTCATACTATAATCTCCCCCCTCCAGAATAAACATAAAGGGCATGGCTAGATTATACCAGTATGCCAGTAGCATGAAGAAACATCCGATTACTACTACCGGTACTATCGATCTACCGGTATAGCCAATTCCAAAGCCTAGTAAAACAAATATTCCTGTTCCTATTGCTCCTCCTAATCCAAGTCCAACAATATTCCATAGACCAAGTTTCTTTCCTTTTTCCTCCTTCATTGCGCTGTCCTCCTTTCGATGTGATAATACTTTTTGCTCAATACTCAAACCAAGCGTTTTTCCTCCTTTCTCATAATCTCTTGGCCATAACAGTTTTTAATATTGCTATAAGAAAATAAACCTTGTCCCAATATTAGGAAACGCTTATTCGGTTTATTTGATCAAATTCAGACCATAAAAAATACCCCTCTAGCTTCTCCACACTATTTTGTTTAGATAGTTTATTATGAAGTACCTTAATAATTGTATTATAGCACAAAATTAGACATAATCAACAAAATATTGATTATGTCTTTCTATTATTTGTGCCATTTATATGCTTTGTCTTTAAGAGACTAAACACCAAAAACATGTAAAACTATACTTCACAGATTATATTAGTCTACTTTTTACTTTTCTTTAATATCCTGATAAAAGCCCGGAATAGAGAACAAAATGCTGCCCTTCTGGATATCATGCTGATAAGCTTTATTAATACTCTTTTGTATTTTCACATATAGCATTAGTTCCTCCTCTGAAAAGCCCTCTAAACATTTTTGAAAATACACTCTGCACTCTTCTGTAAAAAGCTGATGACCCTTATATACCTTTTCTCCCAGTTCCGTAAGTCTCAGTTTATATTTCCTGTTATTCTTCTCATCACGAATTTGAACGATCAATTCTTTTTTTATGAGTTTTCGAACAATTTGAGAGCACGCACTTGGAGTCTTGTTTAATAGTTCTGAAATCTCCGTCATCGTGATATCCGGATGCTCTGCAATAATATCAATAAACTCTCCTTCGACCTGGTATAGACAATAGTCCCCATAATTGTGAGGAATGTCATCGTACTCTCGCATTAAGGCATAAGCCTCATCTTGCGTTTTCCATATAGCTTCTATGCTGTCATTACGTAATACCTCATCCATTAATAGCTCCAACTTCCTATTTTATCATTTTCATCAAAATACAATTTTCCAGTTCATTTCAATCAGTTTACTCCAAATTCTATAAAAAACAAGCACTTAAAGTATTCATTATCACCACTATTCTTAAGATTTATTTTAGTTCAAAAAATTAAGAAATGCGACTAAATATTGTAATCAAAAATGCCTTATCCTTACCAAAATATTAGGTTTGTCTTCATAGATTTACACTTTTATTTTACGGTTTCTTGACATCTGCGAAAGCCTATTGATTTGCCTTTATTTATGCATTAATATGCATACACGGAAAGGAGTCCATATACCAATGATAGGATGTCAAATCAAAAAATTTTTTCAGTCAAAAAATACAATTTCGGAGAATTCCTCCATTGAAATAGATCAATTTACAGATGTAATAAATCAGATTTCAGAAACAGAAGCCATTTCAAAAACAGAAGTCGTTTCAGAAAACCCATTTCAAACTCCGGTAAGTTCCAGGCATAAATTCATGGTCAAGTTTCTCATGGCCATTTCTGTTGCCTTCCTGCTTTCCGCTATTCCAACATTTTCCGTAGGCTTTACCAAAGGAACTTCCAGGGATGCCTGGTGGTACGATTTAGGAAATGAAAATTATTTACGCTCTACATGGCAATGGATTGATTCCGACAATGACGGCGTTGCTGAGTGCTATTACTTTGATGCCAATGGTTGGATGTATACCAATACCACCACTCCCGACGGCTATACCGTAGATGAGAATGGCGCTTGGACTGTAGATTCCGTTGTACAAACAAGGGATGTTCAGGACGAATATACGGAAGAGAACGATACTACTTCCGTTCAAGACAGTTCCTCCTACAAGCAAGAAACAATGGATAGAATCAACCAATTCAGAGCAGGGCAAAACTTACACGCCTTAGAAGAAAGTGAACGCTTAAGCTCTATTGCAGATATCAGAGCCAAGGAATGTGCTGCAAGCTTTTCCCATACAAGACCCCAGGGGGGCTCCGTTTTGGATGAAGCGGATGTATACGGAGAAATTCTTGCCCACAACAACGAAACTCCCGACAGAACCGTAAATGCTTGGATTTCCAGTGCAGCCCACAATCGCATTATGAGTAAGGGAGAATTTCAGCACTTCGGAGCAGGCTATTATCTGGACGAAAAAGGAAACGATTACTGGGTAGTCTTGTTTGGATATTAAACATCCTAGGAATAAATGTTTCCAGAAAGGGACTTCAAAAATCAATATAATTTTCTAAGCAATATAGGTCTAAATTTGGGGCACGCTCTCGCTAGC
>NZ_CABSXI010000093.1:0-6194 GCF_902481605.1 uncultured Oribacterium sp.
TTGTACTTCCGTGAATGCTTTCACCTCTGATGCAATTTATTGGCCTTCCCTTATTCCTACTGTCTTATATCTATAACTAGTAAAAAATATTTACCGTATCTCTAATCTCTTGATTCAACTCTTTAAGACTGAGTGCTGCTTTTTCTACTGTCCACCTATCCAACTCTTCCTTTTCATCCGGCACCGAAAACATATAATACTTAAAATGAATAGAAATATATAAGCGATTCCCCTTTAAGTATAACGCCAACGGATATTTCCCAACATGTTCATCAAACCAGGATAAAACACTTGGATTGAGGAATCTTCTGGCAGATACTTCATCTGTACAGTAAATGTTGTAATTCTCATTGTGCAAAGCATCTTCTACATCTATTTTCTTTTCCCCTTCCAAAGCTTTAAAATAATTGCCTTGAAGTTCTTTTTTTAAGTATTTAGATTGGGTAGTGGGAACCACTCGAACTTGTCCCTCATAAAAATCATCTAATTTTAAGGAATAAAGTACTCCTCTAAAATCAACAACTTTGCTTCTAGACTCTGATTTATAACGTGCTTCCGTATGCCATACATAAAAGTTGCTTGCTTTCAAATCTTTCTTGTCGTTGAATTTAATTGACCATCCCAGGTTGTAATGACTGGACTCAGGCACCGTATACTTGATTTCGTTGACAGGATCATCCCCTTCTTCAACGATTTCAGCTGCGGGAAATAAAATCTGCAAGATTGGATTCAATATTTTAAAGATATAAGTTTCATTAAGCTTACTTTTTTCCTCGAGCTTTATATTTTTCACTGCAGGAATAACAATAATAAAGACAAATAAAAACTGAGCTAAAGCGATACCCAACGGAAAAAATAAAACCAATACAAAAATACAAAGGAGGATTTTCCAAAAAAACAATTTCCCTCTCTTATACCTTCTGAAAACTTCATTCTTAATAAGCTTGTATTGCTTTTGAAAGTCTTCGCTGTCCTCAAATTCATCTAATTTCATTAATTCTTCGTCAGTTAATGTTCTTTCTTCCATGCTGTTCCTTTACTTATATGCTCATAGCCGGCTTAATACCCAAGCGTTTTCGTACAATCAAGTGTAAACCCGCCAGTACTTTTTGTAATGGGCACAAATTCATTTAATTGATACTCTGTGGTAGCGGTAATCCCGGTATAAGCTTTACTCAAATGATAATCCGTTTTTTCCTTATACTTTTCCTTTGCCTCCAGTTGCACAAGGTTCTGTAACCGCATAAGATACTGATCTTGATTTGTTCCTAAAAGCATCAAAATCAAACAATGCTCCCCATAGTCCAGCTTCATAAAGCCTTGCTCATCTTTTAAGCCCATGGCCTCTGTGGCTGTGGTTTTCTTTGGTTCTTGCGGAACAGTATTCCCTGAGTTGGAATTATCATTTTGGGGCTTCGTACTATCCTTTGTAGTTTTCGATGCATTGTTCTCTGAATTGGAATTATCATTATCTGGTTTTGTAGTATCTTTTGTAGCTTTCGATGCATTGTTCTCTGAATTGGAATTATCATTATCTGGTTTTGTGGTATCTTTGGTAGCTTTCGATTCAGCGTTCTCTGTTTTAGAATCGTTGTTATCCGATTTTTTACTGCTTTTTGGCTTAGCTCCGAATGTACTCTTTATTTTATTTTTTGCTCCTGCTGCGATCTTATCCGCTGTATCCTGAGTGCCCTTTTTGATTTGTTTCGCTGTTTCATCATTTAACCCCCTACACTTTGAAAAATCCTCGATAAAGTTTGATATGCCTTCAGTAGACATATAGGCCTTCATCTTAATAAGACTAACGGATTGTTTGTTTACCAAAAGTATCATATCTATAAATGACTCTAGTAAAAGAAGTATCACAAAAACAACTACTACAAAGGGACCGGTAACACTTGTTTCTGTAATCCAGTCAGAACTTGCAATAGCCGGGAGATTAGAGACCAATCTTAATAAGAAGCCATTAAAGAAGGTACCCACCTGTGCACCTTTTTCCGAGTTGGAACCGGTCAAAAGATACTCCAGCTCTGCTCCCTTGTAGAGTTTGTCCCTTCCTTCCACATTATCCATTTTAGGATAATGCCAGAAATCTCCGTCTAGAAAACCGATATTATAAGTACCACCGGCCATTTCAAAAATATTACTATACTCATATCCCGTTAAACTGGAACCATCACTATAATTGGTTCTATTTGGCATATTGTAAACACCATAGCCATAGAGCAGAAAATTCTTCCCCAGGGACTCTCCACCGGAAAGTAGACGCCCAAGATTTTGGAGCCTGCTACTTGCCCAATCAAATATACCCTTAAAGAAGGTGACTAGGCTCTTCAAAAAAGTTCCAAGAGCTGTTAACGTCGCGAAAAAATCTCCATCTGCTGCCGCCATTAAGAACTGCCAAATAGAAGATAATAAATTCACAACGCTATCCGTTATTTCCGCTGTCCCCAAGTCCAGCACACCGCTTTGATTAATCAACTCACTGGGATCCAAATTAGAATCTAAGGAACCATCATATAATACTTTTGTCCCTATAATCTGATACAATAAGTCCTTAAGACTTCTTACAAGATCAATCGTAGAATCAGAGCCTTTAATGGTATTTTCCATTTCTCCATATAAGGCAGCCGTTATTTTATCAATACTTTCTGCTTCAGAGAGAACAATATATCCTTCAATTTTACCATCTGCTTCAGCAGAATAAGACTCCAGTTTTTTAGCCTGTTCTTCTAGCTTTTCATCATCTTCTTTTCCGTCATTATATATTTCCTTTTGCTGGTTATCTATAAATTTTTGAACCTGATTATTCATTACATTATAAGTGGCAAGAAAGGGATCCTCTATTGCATTTTTGCCGTACTGATTCTTATAAAATTCTTGGGTATTGCTCAGTAGTTCATCTAATCCTTTTGCAAATTTTTCCTTGCTTTTTAAAAAATCTCTCTCTTTCCCTTTTAAAGTAGAAAGCCTCTCTTTTAGATCATCGGTAGCTGTACCAAAGGCTCTGGCCTTGCTATCTACCTCACTAATGTAAGAATCCAAAGAAATCTCTTCTCCATTATCTTTCCTGCTTCTTGCCTCTTCTAAAGCTTGATACGCATCATCATAGGCCTTTCTTGCTTCTTTATACTTTGTTAAATACTCTCCGTATTTCTTTGCTTCATTAGAGAGTTCTTTTAAAGATTTTGCCATATTGATAGCAGAATCCGTAATATCAATTACATTGTTTCCACTATCCAGTAAATTTTTGCAAATCTGTAAAGGATTTTTTTTATGGTAGTAATCCAATAATTCTTTTATATTTAAGCCCTCTTCCAACGTATTGATGGGTACGGAAAGCTCACTGTACTCGAATACCTCCTGCCTTAATACTAAAGGTTCAATAAGCGAGTTTTTTCCCTCTGCCGATCCTCCCGCTAAGCTAATGGCCTTTCCGAAGCCTTGGACGTTCGCTTCCAGATAGCTTTGATAACGAGAATCCAAAGACTCTTTCTGATCCTGTCTTACCGCCATAAAGCCAAAGCGTTCATCCAAGTAGGGATCATAATGGGCCAGGGCAGAAAAAATAGAGCTTCCCATCAACTCTTCAATAATGGCTTGTGCGCTTTGTATTCTGGCATATTCTACAAAAATCAAAGTACACATCAACAAAGGAGAAACGGTCAATGCCAAAAAAATGGAAATCATTCCCTTTCCACCATTTATATGAGAATACAAAAACCGCTTCAGTTTTTTCTGAAATCCTAAAAATAACTTTTTCATCTGCCCTCCCTTGCAAAAGCGAATCTATAAAGACAGTAAATTTACTCTATACCTTTATCCTTTTGTTTTTCTCGTTTTTCTCTCATTTGCAAAGGAAGGAATCGTACTTTTCCCGCTGAGCAGAGAATCCCCGGATAAGCTGCCGGTCTTTTTGCATTTTGTCTCGTCTTTACGCCCTTAAGATAAAACTGTTACCCTTCTGTGCCTGTACAACTGCATAAGCTAAACAATTTCTTATCGCTCTTTATTCTATCCGAAAGGCTCTATTTTTTCAATAATCTTATTAAATTAACTATATTTTTAATTTATAATTAATAGTATTAAAGCTATTTATGCATCTGCAAATTTCTGGTAAAGCAAAAGGAGAAGCCGTAATCAAACAACTTCTCCTCTTTCTCAGCTATTGTTTTGTATAGTTTTCGTAGCTATTTTTTAATCTGTGGAACACCGTTCTCTACCCATCTTCCTTCCGAATCTACCTGGTAGCCATCCGGCGTTTTTTCGTTTCGATAGAGATGCCCTTCGTTGTTTCCGCTGTCCGCTCCGAGATAATAGCAATATCCGTCAATCCACTGCCAGCCCGTCAGCATTCTTCCCATCCAACCGTCGGAGCCAGGGAAGAGATAGTATTTACTGCCATTCAAGTCTACCCATCCTGTTGCCATGTATCCGCTGTCCAGAAAATAATACCAGTAGGACTTTCCATTGTAGGCTTCATAACCCCAGGTACTCTTCGGATAGCTTCCATCCGCTCTTCTGTACCACCAGCCTTTTTCATCTTTAATCCATTTCCCATAAGAAAGAGAACGATCCACGCCTAAAACCTGTCCTGCCGGGCTACCACTAAAGCCGACAGATGAACCTCCGCCGGAGCCAGCACTACTGCCTGTAGAGCTACTTCCTGAGAAACTACTTCCTGAGGAACCACCACTTGAAGATTTACTGCCTGTCGAGCCGCCTCCTGTTGAGCCGCCGCTGTTCCCCGTAGAACTGCCGGAAGATCCTTTTGAAATGCCATCGCTATTCCCATTCGACTCCGTCAAGGTAATGTAGTCCGGATCATACAAGGTGACTTTCAGACCTCCTCTTACCGGGTCAATCGCATTCAAGGATGCCTTTCTTGGATCTATTTCCCATTCTTTATCATTGATATAAAACTTAGTTTCAAGACTGCCATCCAAACCACCTAAGGTAATCCGATAAGGGTTAATGATGTTCATGGGGAATGTCACATCTCGAAGCACACGACGATAGGTCCCCGGTTTTGTGATTCTCTCTCCTGCTCCATAGTATTTTCCCGTAGAAATATCTTCCAGTGTATATTCACCGCTTACTTTATCCCCCTCATACGGAATGGACACATACGGCCATGTTTCTTCTCCGTTTCTATCAAGAAGTCCTTCACCTGGCTTCTTCCATGTCGTATCCGGTACGGCTTCTCCCAATTTTCCGTACTGCAAGTCTTTTTCCGGAAGGAATAGCCTTACTTCTTTCAGCGGATACTCTTCTTTTACCCAAAAACTATCTCTCTCAGCAAGATGCAAAACATAGTTATTCCCTTCTACATGTTCTCCCACCAAGGAAAAACGATAAGTCGATGTAGTTCGGTTCTTTGGCGTTTGCCTATTACTCATTTCCAGAGTAAACAGAGTAAAATAATTCTGTAAACCAGCCTCAAAATAGTAATTTGGGTTTGTCGTAGTCAGTTCTATTCCGTAATAATAGAATCCGGGAGTAAATTCTCTATCCCTGTACCTTAAAGGCTCTCCCTCCCCAACGTACTTACTATAATAAATAGGAGATGAAATGTAGATATCGTCTACATTGATGAACTTGTCCGGGGCATCCCCCCTCCGATGTATCTTCAGTTTTGGATTCTTCCCTCTAGGATCAACTTCCTGCACCCGCATCCTATCTCTGGGAACGTTAAGAATCACATCTTTTAAAGGCTCACGAAGCACAATCTGATCAATGATAATCCGCTCTGCCTGCCGATTCTCGCCAGCAGCAAAAGCACTAATGCTCCCTAGAATAAAAGATAGAACAATTCCCATACAAGCGACTAATACTGTCTTACTTATTTTCATTTACACCTCCTACAAGTTTATAAAACACTATATTGAAGTTTATTTTATCATACTTTTATATCTTTTCCACCATATACTTAATCTTATATCATAATTATAGACATTTAATGGTTTATCTCAAGCAGTCTTTTTTTGATAGTACAGTTTATAGCATAGCTTCCATACAATACCATGTAATATGGTGCCTTGTGGTACTCTCCGTTTAGCTATGTATGATGATTCCTCAAAGTCGTTTATTTCAGAGATGTCTGATACCTTATGCTCGTTTATTTTAGACATCTGCTTTAGATCGAGTAGGAGGCGGTGACTAACCGCCGTCCTCTCACAGCACTGTACGTACGG
>NZ_CABSXI010000094.1:0-6136 GCF_902481605.1 uncultured Oribacterium sp.
TGGCGGTCTATCTCTTGTTTTCGGTTGCTTGCTTCCTTACCGTACATGAGCATTGCTTGCCGGTTTCTCGTACCCCGTATTTATGCGGGCAAAGCTGTAATTTGTGGCTTGTCCGCTGGCGCTGCTCACTGTCCTTCCGAAGCAGCTCCGGGTTGAAGCAGCGTTCTGTGGGCAGCTTGCAAATCCAGGGCAATCTTTTACATTCGGCATATCACATTACTCTATTACATTCTATCGTTCATAGGATGCACTGGGAATGATGTGATAGGTGCTTCATCTTCATTTTATAATTCGCATAAGGAATTACGATTGAAACTAATTTGCAATTTGCTATAATTATAAATAAGAAATCGTGAATGTGAAGAATACAAAGTTTGATATGAATTGAAAAAGTAATTTGAGAAGTGTTGCTCTAAAGGTGTTTATCACTAGCTAATCTTATCTTGTATGGTGGGAAAGATAGAAAGGAGGGATAATTTCCAATTTATTAATGGTCAAGATGAAAGGGATAATTTAAAACATGAATTTAAACTTGGAAAATTAGTAGAGATTTTAATAAGGAGGAAAGGATTTATGAAATCTACGATTGATTATAAGATGACTTTATATGTATTCGTAGTTGGATGTGCTTGTATCGGAATCAGAATAGCCATGTCACCTTCCTTTCCCCAGACATTAGGATTTGCGATTGGTATTGGGCTATGTCTTGTTAGTGTGGCATTGACTGTTTGGGAGATTATTGAAGGTCACGGCTTTTTCTATGGATTTGCCGAGAATTGGAATGGATACGGCATTGTGAATAGTGGTTTTATTGCTGGAATGTCTGCATTCTTTTTTTCGAGAGATTGGCGATTTGGTATTATAATAGTGGCTGTGTTGAGCATTTGCACACTGATTGAACGATTTTGCATCCGGTATTCTATTTTGTTAATTAAGAATGCTCATAAAGACCATGGCAATTAAATTCTTTAGTACCATATTAATATATTTATGTTAATCTCAGCTTTGCTTATCATGGTAAAAAATATCCATAAAAATTAGGGAAGAGTCAGAAGCTCATAAATGGCGTAGCTACGCCATTTATGAGCTTCTGTTTTGTGGTTTAAAGTTTTGTAAAAGTTGTAGATATATTGACGATAGAAAAATAAAGAGTTAGTATAGACTAATATAAAATTAGTAAAATCTAATTGATATTTACTAATAAAAATATACAGGAAAAGGAAAACGAATTTTCCATTTTTAGCGACGAAGGAGGAAATATGGTACGAAAGGGATTTAAAAATCTGGCAATTGGGATGGCAGCGTGTATGATGCTTTCGCAAAACTTTCCCGCATTGGCTCTGGAGAATACGGAAGGCAAGTGGCAGATGGAGGAAAAGGCTTGGACCTTTGTGAATGCCAAGGGAGAAAAGCAGAAGGGATGGATTGTTTCCGAGGGAGCTTGGTATCTGCTGAAGGAAGACAGCGGAACACTGCAATCCGGCTGGTGGAAAAGTCCAAGCGGAAAATGGTTCTTCTTCCACACTGCTCATGACGGTTCCTTTGGAAAGCTCTGCGCAGGCTGGCAGTGGATTGACGGCTACTGCTATTATTTCGAGGATCAGGATTCTGCCCACTTAGGGGAATTGCTTACCGCGGGAACAAAGGATGGCTATTCCGTAGATGAAGATGGACGTTGGGTAGAGAACGGAAAGCCTGTTTATGAGCAGGGAAAAGGGCTTCTCTCCAAGGAAGACGGACAACAGGTTGCGGGAGTAAGTCGTAGTATTCCGGAAGTCCTAGGGGTAAATCGCAGCAACTCCGGCGGTTCCGGCAGGTCATCAGGGGGAAGCTCCGGAAGGAGTTTTGGAAGCGGTTCAGGCAGTGTAAGCAATTCTACAAACAATCAACAGTCTTCGACAGAAAAGCAGAAGGAGGACGCGGAGAAGAAGGCTCGGGAAGAAAAGGAAAAGAAAGAGCAGGAAAAGAAAGAGCAGGAAAAGAAAGAGCAGGAAAAGAAAGAGCAAGAAGAGCAGGAGAAAAAGGAAGTCTTTTCCGTATTGGAGAGAGAGCATAGCGGATTAGTCAATCTGGGATTTGACAAGTACATTGTACTCTCCTTTAAAGAGGGACGACCCGAGGATTACAAGGTAGAGGTGGATGGAACCGATATTACCGAAGCGTTAACGCCCATTGATACTGCCGGAAAGCTTTGGAAGTGGGAAAGTACGGTGGTTTCTCCCAAGAATCTGACGATTTCCAAGAAAGATGGCGGAGAAGAAAAAGAGATTCTGTCTTTAAATGCCGGAGAGGCCAAGGCGGCACCTGCAAGCTCCTTCGAAAGCTCCGGAGAGCTGTCTTTAGTCATAAAGGGAAAAGTTACGAAGGAAGAGTTAAATTATCCGTCCGTACAAGCAGGTAGGGAAAGAACCAAGGAAAGTAGAACTACCTTTGATTTAAGCGAGCAAGAAGAAAAGGGAATCCCTATTACCTATTATTTTAAAGCCTTTCCGGTGGATTATAAGGGAGAAAATAATGGAAAGCCCATCAAATATGAACTACTTGCTGAAACAGAAGAACAGAAAAAATGGTTTGAAAAGATTGATTCTATTTCCTCTTTGAGTGAAGGCAGTATTTACGGCTTGGGAAATAAAAATGCCTCTTTGAAATTTACGAAGGAAGCGGTGCATAAGACTAGGCATGGAGAGCTTGGTGTTGTGAATATTCCTGCAGGACAGGAGAACCTAAGGAGCAAGGGCTGGTATAAAGTGAAGATCCATTCCTCCTATGATGACAGTACATTGACCATTCCCTTGGAACTGGTTTCTCAGGATAAGTTGGTGTTACAACAGGCTCCGGAGAGTAGCACCCCGAAACAGGGTGAGACTATTCGCTTTATGGCAGAGGTTCCGGGAAGAATGTATCTCAGTGAGTTTGGAGAACCCTCCTCAAAATTAGTTTTAAAAAAGCCGGATGGTAGCAGTCAAAATCTGGAATATCTTAAAGACTTTTACTATTATGATGGGGCATTACTTCTTTATGGAAAGAGAAAGGACGAAGAAGGAAGTCTTCTCACCGATCAGGCAGGACAATATGTGCTTACGGTAAAGCTAAACGGATATGGAAAGATCAAGCAACGCTTTGAGGTTTTTGCCGGAGAAGCCAAAGAAGAGCAGGATGAAAAGGAAGAGAAGGCAAGACAGAAAGACGGGGAAAAAGACCGTGGCAGCTTTGATGCCATTTCCCATGCTACCTCTAGAGAGGTTCTTACGAAGAAAAAGCCGGACCTTTCCGATTTGCCAAAGCTTGGAGAAGGAGAGGATAAGTATTTAGCAGTATCCTATGATCTTTTAAGCAACGCTTTATTGCTTAGAGAGCTGGGAATTTCCAATCCGGATGCGAATCTGGTGGCAGCTCGTTTCCTTCGTTCCAGAGGGGACAAGTATTTTCTTCCCGAAGGAGGAGATCAGTTCTACGATTTTACCGGATATTTTGCAGCCTACAAAGAAAAAACGGCAAGGAGCATTGTAAGCTATTCTCCGTCAGAATATTTGAAAACCGCAGAAGCCATCAGAAAGGTTCCTTCTTCTCTTTATAGAGTCCTGGAGGACGGCTCTTTGTCCAAAGAGCTAAGAACAGAGTATCTTACGGGAGTAAAGCCGCCGAAGTTTACGGTTGGAGTGGCAAAGCCCGGAGAGGACATTGTGTTAGAGACCGAGGATAGAGAGTATTTGAAGGAAGGAGAGATTAAAGCTTACTTAGACAAACAAAGCTTTACAACAGAGATTAACTCTTCTTCCATGGAGATATTGGAAGAGGAGGGAAAACTGGTGATTTATCCTAAGGCCTTTAAAGGAAATGCAGAGGGAAAGCATACTCTGATTCTGGTGCGTAAGGGTTATCAAACTCTGGAGCTTCCCTTATCCTTTGAAGAAGCGGTAGAGAAGCTTCCGGAAGAAACGGTCAGTGCTTCCAATCTGTCCTCTTAAAAATAAGGACATTTGTCTAAGGTACGGAAACCCTATTGCGGACGGGATTTTCGAGATTCTTCATTACAGGAGAGATTTTAAGTTCCACAGCTATTGGTAATAGCGAGGCGTTTCATATCGCCTCGCTATTTTTATGCTATTTCGAAGAAAATTCCAAATATTTCTAAATTTAAAATCAAAATTTAAAAAAGAATTAAAGCAAAAATCATTAAGTAATTAAAAATAAAGCAATAAAAAAATGTAAAATTCAAGTGACTTTCCAAGGGAAGTATGTATAATAAGAACATTGAGCCTTGTATTTTTTTTCATACGAGAGGCTTGAAATTTTAAAAGAGTGAGAAGGAGACCACTATGGCAAATTTGGATTTAACACAATATGGCATTACAGGAACCACGGAAATCGTACATAACCCATCCTATGAGCTTTTGTTCCAGGAGGAAACCAGAGCGGATTTGGAAGGCTATGAAAAGGGACAGGTCAGTGAATTAGGAGCTGTTAACGTAATGACCGGTATTTACACCGGACGTTCTCCCCAGGATAAGTACATTGTCATGGATGAGAAATCCAAGGATACCGTATGGTGGACATCCGATGAATATAAGAACGATAACCATCCTGCGTCTCAGGAAGCATGGAACACTGCTAAGGAATTGGCAAAGAAGGAGCTTTCCAACAAGCGTTTATTTGTGGTGGATGCTTTCTGCGGAGCCAACAAGGACACCAGAATGGCAGTGCGTTTCATTGTGGAAGTAGCTTGGCAGGCACACTTTGTAACCAACATGTTCATTCAGCCCTCCAAGGAAGAGCTGGAGAACTTTAAGCCGGACTTCGTGGTTTACAATGCTTCCAAGGCGAAGATTGAAAACTACAAGGAGCTTGGCTTACATTCTGAAACTGCCGTTATGTTCAACATCAGCAGCAGAGAGCAGATTATTCTAAATACCTGGTACGGCGGAGAGATGAAGAAGGGTATGTTCTCCATGATGAACTACTTCCTTCCATTAAAAGGCATTGCTTCTATGCACTGTTCCGCAAATACGGATCTGAACGGAAAGCACACTGCAATCTTCTTTGGACTTTCCGGAACAGGAAAGACCACCCTTTCCACCGATCCTAAGAGACTCTTAATCGGAGATGACGAGCACGGCTGGGATGACAACGGTATCTTCAACTTCGAGGGTGGATGTTATGCTAAGGTCATCGACTTGGATAAGGATTCCGAGCCGGATATCTATAAGGCTATCCGCAGAGATGCATTGCTGGAAAATGTTACCATGGATGCGAATGGAAAGATTGATTTCAAGGACAAGAGCGTTACCGAGAATACTCGTGTGTCCTATCCTATCCAGCACATCGACAATATTGTAAAGCCTGTTTCCTCCGCACCTGCAGCGGAAAATGTTATTTTCCTTTCCGCAGATGCGTTCGGCGTACTGCCTCCTATCTCTATTCTTACAGAGGAGCAGACACAGTATTACTTCCTTTCCGGCTTTACTGCAAAGCTAGCAGGAACAGAGAGAGGAATCACAGAGCCCACCCCAACCTTCTCCGCTTGCTTCGGACAGGCTTTCTTGGAGCTTCCTCCAACAAAGTATGCAGAAGAGCTGGTTAAGCGTATGGAGAAGAGCGGCGCAAAGGCTTATCTGGTAAATACCGGATGGAACGGTTCCGGAAAGAGAATTTCCATCAAGGATACCCGTGGAATCATTGATGCCATCTTAAACGGAGATGTGGCTAAGGCTGAGACCAAGAAGATTCCATACTTCGACTTCGAAGTACCTGTAGCTTTACCCGGTGTAGATCCGAAAATCTTAGATCCAAGAGATACATACGCTGATGCAAGCCAGTGGGAAGAGAAGGCAAAGGACTTGGCAGGACGTTTCGCAAAGAACTTTAAGAAGTATGAGAGCTCTGAGGCAGGAAAGAAGCTTTCTGCAGCAGGCCCTAAGGCATAAGAATAGTACTATTGCTGATAACGAGGAGGGAGATTATTCTCCCTTCTCTTTTGTTATAGTGTAATGTGTACATAATAATCCTTTATCCTATTGGAGTACGCCTATTCTATAGATCTCTGTATGCTTGGAACGTTAGAGGTATTTCCGATAGTAGAAATAAAAACTCTTTATATTAAGGAGCTAAATTGAAAAAGTAAATTCCAGTGCAGAAG
>NZ_CABSXI010000095.1:0-5818 GCF_902481605.1 uncultured Oribacterium sp.
GGCCTGCAATCCCTTGTTGATGGCATCCTGATGCGAACCGGAAAATGCGGTAAACACGAGCTTTCCGGCGTAAGGCTGCCTCTCCGGAATCTTCATTTTCGTGCAACGCTCATACACTTCCTGTATTTCCCGAATATTTTCCAGGTTGAGATTCGGGTCAATCCCCTGAGAGAACATATTATATGCCAGAGTAAGGATGTCTACATTTCCGGTCCGTTCCCCATTACCGAAGAGTGTTCCTTCCACTCTTTCTGCACCGGCAAGGAGAGCCAGTTCCGCCGAGGCGATGCCTTCTCCTCTGTCATTGTGGGGATGAACGGAAAGCACTACGTGTTCCCTTTTCAAAAGGTGCCTGGACATAAACTCAATCTGGTCCGCATAGACATTGGGACTGTGCATCTCTACCGTATTGGGCAGATTGATAATGATTTCTCTCCCCTTTCCGACGCCCCAGGCGGAAATCACGGCATTACAGATATCCAGGGCATAGTCCATCTCCGTCCCCGTAAAACTCTCCGGTGAATACTCCAGACAGAGTTCCCCCTGAAAGTCTTTTTCATGGCGTTTCACCATCTCGACACCGTCCAGCGCAATCTGTTTGATTTCTTCTTTATTCTTCTTGAAGACAACATCCCGTTGCAGAATGGAAGTCGAGTTATAGATATGGACAATCGCCTTCTTCGCCCCCTGTATAGCCTGAAAAGTCCTCTCCAAAAGCTCTTCTCTGCACTGTACAAGTACCTGTACCGTAACGTCCTCCGGAATCATCTTCCGCTCAATCAGATTGCGAAGGTAATCATACTCGATCTGTGAAGCTGCGGGAAAACCGACTTCAATCTCCTTAAAACCAAGCTTACATAGGAGTTGGAAAAATTCCACCTTTTCTTCTACGGTCATGGGATCCACAAGGGCCTGGTTTCCATCCCTTAAATCCACAGAACACCAAATCGGTGCTTTTGTGATTTCCTGATCCATCCAAGTTCTTTCCGGATAACGGAAAATCGGAAATTTTCTGTAACGTTTTACCTGATCCATTCTTACCTCCTATTGTATTTTTCCACTACTACTCTTACTTACTTCTTATTTTGAGTCTACCCTGTACTGCCAAACAAGCTTTTCCAAGCTCTGCAGGGATTCCTTTTACTCTATCAATAAACTTAGGAAAGGACTAGTCCTTCCTTTTTCATAACAGCTATAACTTCCTCTACATATTTCTCGCAAAGCTCTTCCTTGGAAGCCTCCACCATGACACGAATCAGAGGCTCTGTTCCGGAAGCACGAAGGAGAATTCTTCCATCCTCTCCCAGGCTTTCCTCCACCTTCTTCACCGCCTCCTGTACGGTTTCATTCTGCTCCACCAAAAGCTTATCTTTCACCCGAACATTCTTTAGTACCTGTGGAAAACGCTGATACTCCGCCAAAGCTTCCTTTAGACTCTTCTTTTCCTCTAAAAGCACTTCCATCAGCTTAATGCTGGTGAGAATTCCGTCCCCGGTAGTGGCATGCCGCATAAAGATGATATGTCCGGACTGCTCTCCTCCCAGAGAATAACCGTTTTCCGCCATATTCTCATAGACATAACGGTCTCCTACTTTGGTCTTTTCATAGGAAAGGCCTGCCGCATCCAAGGCCTTGTATAAGCCAAAGTTGGACATAATGGTAGTTACAATTTTATTGTCCTTTAACTGCCCCTTATCCCGCATATTTTTTCCGCAAAGGTAGAGAATCTGATCTCCGTCCACCAGTTCTCCGTCACTGTCTACACAGAGACAACGATCCGCATCTCCGTCATAGGCAAAGCCGATTTCGCAATCCCCGTTCTTCACATACTCCTGCAAGGCTTCCATATGGGTAGAACCGCAGTTGGCATTTATGTTGTAGCCGTTAGGATCATTGGAAAGTACATGGGTATCCGCTCCCAGGGCATCAAATACCGCCTTGGCACAGGAAGATGCGGAACCGTTGGCACAGTCCAAAGCAATCTTCTTTCCCTTAAAGGAACGGGTAGCCAAAGAAATCAGATAGCCGATATAACGGTTTCTTCCTGCGGCAAAGTCTACGGTTCTTCCGATTTTATCTCCGGTGGCTAAAGGAACTTCCCCGGTTTCTCCATCCAGATAGGCCTCAATCTCCGCAATAAAATCATCGGAAACCTTTTCTCCGTTTTCATTGATGACCTTAAGACCATTGTCATAGAAAGGATTATGGGAGGCGGAAATCATTACTCCGCAGGAAAAGTCTTCGGAACGAACAATATAGCTAACGGAAGGCGTAGTGGTAACGTGCATAAGATATGCATCTGCTCCCGCAGCGGTAATTCCTGCGGAAAGAGCATATTCAAACATATAGCTGGAGCGTCTGGTATCTTTACCGATAACAATACGGCACTCCTTTGTGCCTTTGTTCGAAAAATAATAGGCCAAGAACTTTCCCACCTTAAAGGCGGTATCCGCTGTCAAATCTACGTTAGCCTCTCCACGATAACCGTCTGTTCCAAAATATTTTCCCATCTTTTCTCCTTAACTTTTTTTGCAAATTGAACCGGTGCATTTTTTCATTCCGGCTTGAAATATATTGCTATCCCCTTCTACCGGGTTCTTCTGTCCCTTATTTTTGGAAAGGGACCTGTCTGCCGAATCTGCAAACAGGTCCTCTCTCCTTTCTATAAAAGAAAGCTTCTTTATTCCGCTTCTAACGCCTGTAAATAACGCTTTAAAGCATCCTTCCAATGAGGAAGGCCCTGAAATCCCTCTCTCTTAAGCTTTTCTTTACTCAGTCTTGAGTTAAAGGGACGTCTTGCTCTACTTAAACCGTACTCCTCCGTAGTAACGGGAATCACCTCCGTGGAAAGTCCCGCCTCTTCGTAAATGGCCTTGGTAAAATCATACCAGGAAATGTACTCTCCTTCATTGGTGGCATGATAAGTACCGTACTTTTCCGTCTCCACCATATCCACCAAAAGCCTTGCCAAATCCAAGGTATAGGTGGGACTTCCTACCTGGTCGGAAACCACTCGCACACTGGGATGCTTCTTACCCACCTGTAACATGGTCTTAATAAAGTTCTTTCCGTTTAGGCCGAAAACCCAGGCAATACGAACAATAAAATGCTCCGGTAAAACCTGTCGAATCGCCTCTTCTCCCGCAAGCTTGGAAGCTCCATACACATTGATGGGATGGAAATCTCTTTCCTCCTCTTCCCAAGGCTTTGTTCCCTCGCCGGAGAAAACATAGTCTGTGGAAAGATAGAGCATCTTCCCCTTTAAATCCTTCATGACTTTTGCAAGACTTCCGGGAACCTCTCCGTTAATACGAAAAACAAAATCTCTTTTCTCAGGATCCTCCGCATCATCCACCGCAGTCCATGCAGCACAGTGAATCAGACAGTCAATCTTCTCTTCGGTAAGAATTCTTCTGGCTTCCTCTTCATTGGTCAGATCCAGTCCCACATAGGGCATAGTGCAAACCGGACTTCCGTCCATAATTCCCACATACTCCGGCTCAATCCCGGAGCCTGCCGCCTCTATGCCTCTTCGAGCCAGCTCATTCATCACATCATGACCTAACTGCCCATTAACGCCGGTAACGAAAACTCTCATGCTTATTCTCCATACTGCTTCTTATAATAATCCTGATACTCTCCGGAAATGATGTGCTCCCACCAATCCTTGTGATCCAGGTACCACTGAATAGTTACGGGAATACCGGTATCAAAGGTATATTCCGGCTTCCAGCCAAGCTCAGTCTCCAGCTTCGTGGGGTCGATGGCATAACGCATATCGTGTCCCGGACGGTCAGTAACATAGTGAATCAAGGATTCCGGCTTGTCTAAGGCCTTTAAAATCGTCTTAACAACTTCCAGGTTGGTTCTTTCATTGTGTCCGCCAACATTGTAAACCTCTCCCACTCTTCCTTTACGGACAATGAGGTCGATAGCCTTGCAATGGTCGGTTACATAGAGCCAGTCACGAACATTCTCCCCCTTACCGTAAACAGGAATGCTTTCGTTATTTAAGGCTCTGGAAATTACCAGCGGAATCAACTTCTCCGGAAAATGATAGGGACCGTAGTTGTTGGAACAACGGGAAATGGTCACCGGCAGTCCGAAGGTTCTGTGATATGCCAGGACAAAAAGATCCGCACTTCCCTTGGAGGATGAATAGGGAGAAGAGGTCTTAATAGGAGTATCCTCTGTAAAGAAAAGGTCTGTTCTTTCTAAAGGAAGGTCTCCGTATACCTCATCGGTGGACACCTGATGATAACGCTTTATACCGTACTCTCTGCAAGCATCCATTAAACAAACGGTACCCAAAACATTGGTTTTTAAAAAGATTTCCGGATCCTTTAAAGAGCGATCCACATGGGACTCTGCTGCAAAGTTAACCACCACATCCGGCTTTTCCTTTGCAAATAAATCAAAGATAAAAGCTCTGTCTGTAATATCTCCCTTGATAAAACGATAATTTTTCTTTCCCTCTAAGGGAGCCAAGGTTTCCAAATTTCCTGCATAGGTCAGGCTGTCCAGGCAAATCCACTCCTCCTCGGGATAGGCATTTACCACAAAATGCATGAAGTTTCCTCCAATGAAGCCTGCGCCTCCGGTTACGATTGTTTTCATCTTCTCCTCCTACTGCTCCTCGATATATTTTCCGTCTAAAACATCCTTTAAGTACTTGCCATATTCATTTTTCTTTAAAAGCTCATAGGCTTCTAAAACCTTTTCCTTGCTAATCCAGCCATTACGATAGGCAATTTCTTCAAGACAGGCAATCTTTCTGTGCTCATGGGTCTCAATGGTACAAACGAAATTGGTAGCATCCACTAAGGACTCATGGGTTCCGGTATCCAGCCAGGTAAAGCCCTGTCCCAAAAGCGCCACATCCAGCTCTCCCTTTTCCAGATAGATACGGTTCAGGTCGGTGATTTCCAGCTCCCCTCTCTTGGAAGGTTTTAAGCTTTTCGCATAGTCCACAACCTTATTGTCGTAGAAATATAAACCGGTTACACAGTAGTTGGACTTTGGCTTCTCCGGCTTTTCCTCAATAGAAATTGCCTTTCCGGCCCCGTCAAACTCCACAATACCGAAACGCTCCGGGTCATCCACATAGTAGCCAAACACGGTGGCACCATGCTCCTTTGCCACAGCCTTCTTTAAGATTTCTCTAAAGCCTCTTCCGGAGAAAATGTTATCTCCCAAAATCATGGCTACCGGCTCTCCTCCGATAAAATCTTCCCCAATTAAAAAGGCTTGCGCCAATCCGTCCGGAGAGGGCTGTACCGCATACTGTAAGTTTAAACCGAAAGCCTCTCCATCCCCTAAGAGCTCCTGAAATCTGGGTGTGTCTGTAGGTGTGGAAATAATCAAAATATCCCGAATCCCCGCATCCATCAAAACGGACAAAGGATAGTAAATCATCGGCTTGTCATATATCGGAAGCAATTGCTTAGAAGTCACCCTTGTCAGCGGATATAATCTGGTGCCGGAACCTCCTGCAAGAATAATACCTTTCATGGTTTTTCTCCCCTCTTAAAATAATGCATACTGCTGTAAATTTTAGCATAGGCAAAGCAGATATACAAAGGCTTTTTCTGTTAAATTAGCTTAATATTTTCATAAACTGCTAAATTGAAAAAGTAAATTCCAGTGCAGAAGTAAATTCTACCGAGCTTAAAAAAATCCCTAAAATCAGGCAGTTTGAAATTTCATTTCTGCCTGATTTTGCTATAATAGTGCATAACAACCTCAAAAAAATCTCTTTCCGGGCATGGGAAATAAGCCACAGGACAAGTCGTGTGTAGGACTAAATTCCACTGGCTAT
>NZ_CABSXI010000096.1:0-5762 GCF_902481605.1 uncultured Oribacterium sp.
TCTTCTCCCTTGTTCGAAGAACTTCCACCAGCCCGACACCGCTTAAGTTATCCTCCGCCTGCAAACGAATGACCTGCTTCTTATTGCTGAATCGACCAAAGCTGATACGATCCAGGAGCTTGGTCCAAAGGGTTCCATCCTTGGAACGATCCCAATCACCAATCTTCAAGGCACCGGTGGGGGCTTTTCTGTCCACCACAAAATCAAAGGCCGCCTTTGTCTCTCCTACTTCTATGGGAGCATTTTCATTGCCTGCCAAATCCTTGACCTTAAGACTGATATGATAAATCCCATCCTTACTAAACTCAATAGGATAGGTATACTTATTCCCCGCCTTCGTCCAGTAAGCTAGATTGGTTAAATGGTCTGCATCATCTATGGATATGGAATTTCCTGCCTTATCCTTTACAGTAAGCTCTACCTGAAGAGAAGAGAAATCCAAGTTGGCATCCTCAATTTCGATTTGCCCCTTTCTAACTTCTCTAAAGTATTTCTCATTAGCCAAGCCGTCATTGGATAAAGTCAGCCGAATCTTAGGCGGTGTTTTATCCACTACCAGGAAATTGGAGGCGCTGGCTTTTCTTCCGGAAAGATCGGTAGTATCCACCATAACCTCATACTGTCCGTCCTCTGTGAAATTTAGTTCAGAAGAATATAGGTTGGAATCGGATAGCTTTTCCTTCTTCCACGTAACCGTATGATTTTTAAACTGTTGCACGCCTCTTGTCGAAGCCAGAGAACGGGGATGAAGAATACGCCCGGGCATAGTGCTGGGACTTACCGGCGTAGCCAGAGATGAAGGCGAACTTTTCACAGTATCCGGAAGAAAATTATAGTTAAGGTGGGTATCATTGGTACTAAAATTTTCTTCTAAAATCTTTGTTGTAAATTTGACATCCTTCGCAAAGTACCGTACCTGACCACTTTCGGAAGAAGGGTCAAAGTAAATCTTGGGGTCTGTATGATCCACAGTGATAGCCAGTTCTCCATTCTTCTCCAATCCTAAAGTATTCTTCCATTCTAAAGGATTTCCGGAAGGATCCTTATAGGCAAAGGACAAACGATAATGTCCTTCCTCGGTGAAATTCATTGTCAAATCATTCTGTTCCCCATTAGGCATGATTTGCACGAAGGAAGTAGAATTGTCCTCTAACAAGCTCTCTCTTCCATCACTAATGAAAGCGGAATTCTTCTTTAAGGTGAGAGCTTCCCTATTGCCCTGCACTCTATAGGAACTTTCTTTGTCTTCTCCATTTCTTCTGCTATAAACCTTCAAAGAAAAATCCTGATCCTCAGGAAAAAAGTTCTTTTCTTCCACTCCAAGACTTAAAATTCCCTGATTCTGAAAATAAAAATGGTCTCCTACTCTTTTATACGAATCTGTAAACTGAAGTCTAGCCTCCGGCTTTTTGCTATCTACAACCAAAAACTCATCGTTAATTAGAGTGTGAGTTCCAAGCTTGTTATTGTCTGCATTATCAACCGCATAATATTCAATCTTGCCTCGGAATTGAGGATCAATCTTGATTTTTGCAATCGCCGTATTCTCATCCGGTCTGCTAAAGTTCTCATCACCATCGCTAACCTTTAGCCATGACCCTGTTCGAATAATATTATCACTATCCTGATGCAGATAACGGTAACGGAAAGTATCTACCTTGGAGGTTTTATCCTTGGCTTTTAATTCTACTTCAAGCGTGTCCCTATAGAAGCCATAGCCTCCTAGGCTTTTCAGTCTGGACTCTTTATCTTTCGTATAGGAAATGGAAGAAAGCTCCGGTTCGGTAGTGTCTATCTTATACTTTCCAAGAACCTTTCCCTCTTTTAGTCCCAGTCCGATTCCCTCTTTTGTTTTAATGTAGACAATCTTTCCCTCAGGAGACTCACTGTCTTCTCCCAGATTAATCTCCGGCTCCCAATCTCCATGTTCCCAGGAGTCACTATAAGATACTGCATATTTACTACCATTATTTTGAGCAATAAACCTCACATTCTTATTGTACCAGCCCTTGGCATTAGCTTCTTCTTGAATATGAAGATAATCGGAATAATCCGGATAAACCACATTGATTTCCGCATAAATCGTTTTTTCCTTATATGTGGCATTATTTTCTGCTGTAGCCGCAACTACAACAGTTCCTCGTTTCCTATTTTTAAATTCAAGTATGCCTTTTCCCTGAAGTTCCGCAATTTCTGTTCCGGCTACCACCTGAAAGCTCGTATTTGTTTTCTGTCCCTTTGTGCGCAAGGGGAAGGAATGCTTTCCCAGATTTCCTACGGCACTAGGGTTCTCCTTTCCGTAGTTTACCTTATATTGAAAAAACTTTTGTCCCTCTTTCTCAATAACGCCCAGAGCTTCAAAGTCCTTTAAATCAAAGGCAAAATCCTCTTGCTCCCCTTTACTAATGGCAATAGTTAGTTGTGTTTCTGTACCTTTAAATGTAGCACCGTCTTTCACTTTAACTTTAAGAACTGCCGTTCCGGTGCCTTTCACTCGAAGCTTCGTAGAATTCTCAATAGAAATGGCACCATCAGCATTAGAGATTTCTTCATAGAGAACCGTTCCCTTTACATTCTCTCGATTAATCGGATCTATATACTTATCTTTTTCATAGTTCTCCGACATCCTGTTTTTGCCATTCTTAAATATAAACTTATCCGACAAAGTCTCTTTAACAGTAAATTTCTGGCCGACTTCCAACGTCTTATGATTCTCATCCCCTGGAATTCGAGCAATCAAGGTATAGATTCCCACTGCATTAATCTGTATACCCCCCGGATTCCAAATCCGTTCTTCAGAAGAAGAAGGCCTCACCAGATAATATTCTATATCATTGTCATCCTTACCTTCATCCACATTTGGATCATAATGCGCACGAACAGCAAGGGGATAAGTTTCCTTATCCCGAATGACTATTTCCTCTATCTGATCAAATGCCAGAGTTCCATCCCACGTTTGTTTCCGTTTCTTGTCCAGCGTAATCTCTACGGTCCCCTCCAAGTCTCTCGGTATTACACCCTCTTCAATATAATAATCTTTAAACGCCTGACGCTCGTCATTGTAGGCTCGAACCTTCATGAAAATGGCGAAATCCTGGGTTAAATAGCGGGAAGGTAGTTTTTGCACTATTTCCCCCATAGCATTTGGCTGCCCGGTATAAAACAAACGGTTTTCAAATTTATCATAACCCGGATAAGAGCCTTCTCCTTTTGCGTGGGGAAAATCATCATCTTTCTCCAAGTTCTCATACTCTTGCAGTTTAGTATATTTCTTCCCACGCTCTGTCCAGGTGTTGCTGGCACTACTCGTCTCTTCCTTTTCAGAAGTAGAGGGGGAGCTTTTCTCTTCTTTATCCAGCAAAGAAGAAGACAGCGTATCTTCTGTCTCCTGTCTTTCCTCTTCGTCTTCACTGCCTTTTTTATAAATGGAAAGCTCAACTTGAACTCCTTGGACAGGACTTCCATGATCATCTGTAAATAGAAAGAGAATCTCTTTGTCCTTCTCTTCGACCTTTCCCTCTGCCTTCCATTCTACAGGAAACTGAAATAGTACCTGTAGAATCACAAGGCATAAAGCCACCAGCCTTTTTCCTCGCTGTCCCGAGATAAAGCTTTTCATATATCTACTCCTTTTTGCCTACGCACAAATAACTTCTTTTATTGTTTTTGTACTGCTCCGTTCACAGTCCACCTGCCCTCCTGATCCACGGTAAATCCGTCAGGAGTAGTGGTATTTCTATAAAGGGCTCCTTCATTTTGTCCCTGTAAATCCAAATAATAGCAGTTTCCGTTAATCCACTGCCAACCGGTGAGCATTCTGCCCTTCCAACCATCAGAGTTTGGGAAAAGATAGTATTTACTGCCGTTTACCTCTACCCAGCCTGTAGCCATATAGCCGGAATCCAAGAAATAATACCAGTAAGACTTTCCGTTGTAGGCTTCATAGCCCCAGCTATTCTTCGGATAGCTTCCGTCCGGTCTTTTGTACCACCAGCCCTTTTCATCCTGTACCCACTGACCTCCGGATAGAGAACGATCTACGCCAAGTACCTGTCCGGTAAAGCTATTGCTGACTTTAAAGCTTCCGGAGCCGCCGGAACCACCTGAACCGGAAGAACTGCCTCCTGAACTGCCGGAGCCTCCGCCGGATCCACCAGAAGTATTCTCCTTTTTCTCTATTTTTTTAGGTTCAAAATAGGGAGAAACCAGTTCGGCACCGGCTGTTAAATCTCGCTGTAACTTCAAAGACTTATTACTGTATAGTTCATTATTGACATAAAATTTCGTGCCGGAACCATAGTCGTCGTCAGTTCCCTCAACAAGAAAGCGATATTTTTCCACAGTGAAATGAGGCTGCACAAGATACTTTACCTGATATCGTCCGGCAGGAAGAGGAGTCCCTTCCGGAGCTTTCCAAACATCGCCTTTTTCGCCGGCTGCATTTACATAGCTCTCTAAAAAGAGCTTAAAGCGGTTTAATTCTTTAGGATATTCTCTGTAAAAACTCGTCAAAAAAGGCTCTGCGGAAGTTCCCGGGTTCAATACGGTGGTGCCATCTATAAGCTCAATTTTTTCCACATTCAGAATCACACTATTCATAGGGTCTCCCACCTTAGCCTTATGAATATCGAAGCTGGAGTTTAAGTATACCTTACTGATTTTTTTTGCTTCTTTTACAAAAAATGAATCCGTTTCTAAAGAATAGTATTTATAGTTTGGATCTTTCCCACTTGCGCTTGTGGACTTGGAATACTTAACAAGAATGGAAGAATTACTTTGGTTATCCTTAAAACGATCCCCAATGACTACCGTAGTATAGGTAAAGTGTTCATCATTATCCGGAGTCTCCTGTGGCAGAAAATAGTAGGGACTATTTTTTCCCATAGCCAAGGTATAAATATAGCGATACTCTCCGGGAGTAAAGAAGTCCAGTTTATAACGGGTCCAATCCCCTCCTACCTTCTTTTCCACAATCCTATTCGGAAGAACCTTGCAAATCTTTTCTTCTGGGTCGTCAACACTGTGGTTATTCTTATTGATGGTTAATCCGCTCACTTTTACAGGTTGATTTCTAAGCACCTCCATATGATCCCTTGCAGCAAACTCCACGCCACCAAATTCCAAGTTCATCACAAGAATCTTATCATCAAGAGTGTAGCTCTTGGTATTTGCCATACGGAAGCCGGAGTATCCCAAGGACAGAGGTTTTACCATACTGTTTTCTTCTGTACTCTCAGTCTCTTCAGATGAAACCTCTGCATTCTCAGTCTCTTCAACTGCTTCCACCGCTTCCTCTGAGTCGGAATTTTTCGTTTCTTCCGGGAAATTCGCCAAGCTTTCTTTGCTTCCTTCTTCCGAATCTACGTTTTTATTTTCCGCTATATCTACTACAGAATTTTCTGCCTGATTTTCACTTGTTTCCTTTTCCTCTGAAACAGTTCTTTCCTGACGGTCTAAGGGATTGGCATAGAGGGGTACAGCAGTGGCTGTTGCACAAAATACCAAGCTCATTCCTAAAGCCAGCATGTTTTTTCTTCTCATCTCCATCGTCCTTTCTTATTTCTTGCCATTTCACGGTATAAAATTATACTATATTTCTATCCATTTGTGGAAATTTTATTGTTTTTGTACCACTCCATTCACTACCCATCTTCCTTCCGCATCCACTGCATAGCCATCGGGAGTAGTGGTGTTTCTATAGAGAGCTCCTTCATTCTGTCCTTGTGAGTCTAAGTAGTAGCAGTTTCCGTCAATCCACTGCC
>NZ_CABSXI010000097.1:0-5751 GCF_902481605.1 uncultured Oribacterium sp.
ACGCTCTTCCGATCTATCTTCTATAGGTAGGGCAAACATCCTCCGGGGCTGTAAAGAAATTCGTCTCTTTCTGTAAAAGCTTAATCAGTTCTCCGGCTGTACTGTGTTCTTCCTCCAAACTCTTTACATAGGCAATGTCTCCAGAGCTTGGTTTTCTGGATTTTTTCATAATTGGGAAGACCAGCTTTTCTTCTTTCGCAAAATGTTCTTCCAAATCTGCCTTTAAGAGGGCAAAGTGATGATGAATGGAACTAAGCTCTTCTCCATGGTGCTCGTAGTGCACCACAAGAATCTTATTCAAAAGAGCTTCCACATCTGCCAGTAGCTCTCTTTCCTTGATATGGTGGCTACGCTCTAAATCCGCCAGCATTTCCGGTACGGACAGAGCACGAAAACGCTGCAGTTCCCCCTCGTAGTCTAAATCATTTTTCTTTGGCAGGGCTGCCAATTTTTCCAGCTCCTGTATAAAAGGCTCTAAATCAATATTTTTCTCTTTGGCGATCTTCGCAATAGGGTCATGTCCTCCACAGCAATAATCCAAACGATATTCATTTAAATAAGGAATGGTACCGGGATATTCCTTTACCACATCCGCTAATGTCATTTCTTTTGTAATCATATAGACTCCTCTCTTGATATTTTCTCTTTACGACTTTAGGATAGCAAAGAAAAAAAGAGATAAATGTTGCAAATGTAACAAAAACAATCAAATTAAAATGCAAGGTGAAAAATATCTTGACAAAAGAATATGATAGAGTAAAATTAAATTGCAAACAATCTATCAGATAAAAAACTATTACAAAAGTTTAGCCCTTAAGGGAAAATAGAGTATAGGAGGAAAATATGGGAATTTATGATTACAGTGTAGAGAAGAGAAATGGGGAAATGCTATCTCTTAAAGAGTATGAGGGAAAGGTGCTTTTGATTGTCAACACGGCAACAGGCTGTGGCTTTACACCTCAATACGAGGACTTGCAGAAGCTCTACAAGAATTTCCATGAAAAGGGTTTGGAGATTTTGGATATTCCCTGTAATTAGTTTGCAGGACAGACTCCGGGAACGGATGAGGAAGTCCATGAGTTTTGTACATTACAGTACAAAACAGAATTCGATCAGATGAAAAAGGCAGAGGTAAATGGTGCCAATGCTCTTCCTTTATACGGCTATCTTAAAGAGCAAAAAGGCTTTGAGGGGTTTGGAAAAGGAGTGAAGGCTATGGCCATGGGAGCGATGTGCTTTGCCAAGGATCCGAAATACAAGAAGAATCCGGACATCAAGTGGAACTTTACGAAGTTCTTGGTTGATAGAAAGGGAAATGTGGTACAGCGTTTTGAGCCAACTCATTCTATGGAGGATGTGAAGAAGGCAGTAGAGGCACTCTTATAATCTGCTGGACGGAGCGATATATTTTTTATTTAAAACGAGTATCCTGGAAAAGGCGGGATACTCGTTTTAAATCTTCTGCAATTCTGAATATCCTATTGTGCCTTTTCCTGTTAGAATGAGCATATAGTAGAAAGTTTCATTCTGACATTGGGGGGGGACTGATATGGCGAAGAGACGGAATCAAAAGTGGAAGTGGTATCATTTGCGAGAAATATTGCTGCACAAGGCTGATGAACAGCATCCTCTAAGCATGGCGGAAATCCAGAATTATCTTAGGGAGATGGACATCGAAACAGACCGGAAAAGTGTCTATGATGACATAGAGTGCCTTCGCCAAATGGGCTACGATGTGGTGATGGAGAAACAGGGCAGGAACTATGTCTATTATCTTGGCAGTAAGGAATTTGAACTGGCGGAATGTAAGCTTCTGGCGGATGCGGTGCAGGCCTCCCGCTTTATTACGGAGAAAAAATCCAAGGAACTAATCAAGAAGCTTACTACCTTTGTCAGTGAATATGAAGCCAGACAATTAAACCGTCAGCTGATGCTCCCCGGAAGAATCAAGAGCATGAACGAATCCATCTATTATGTGGTGGACGAATTGCATAGAGCTATTGCGGAAAACAGGCAAATCAGTTTTTCCTACCTGCAATGGAATATGGCAAAAGAACTGGTGGAGAAAAAGAAAAAGCCCTACCTGGTCAGTCCCTGGAATTTGATTCTGGAAAATGAAAATTATTACCTTCTTGGCTATGATGGAGAGGAGGAGATTTTTAAACACTACCGGGTGGACAAAATGAAGAATATCCGGATTCTTGATGAGAAAAGACTAGGGGAAGATGCTTTTCAGAATCTGGATATGGAGCATTTTCGGCAAAGAACCTTTTCCATGTTTGCAGGAGAACGGAAGAAGGTGAGCCTTATCTTTCGAGAGGAAATGGTGGGAATTCTCCTGGACCGTTTCGGAAAAGAGATTTCCCTTTTTCCTGCGGAAGAGCCCGGCTATGCCATTTGTCATGTGGATGTGGCAGTGAGTGAAATGTTTTTTGCTTGGGTGTTCTCTTTGGGAGGAGTCGTAAAAATTCAAGGGCCGGAAGATGTTAAGGAAGCATATATTCATGCTATGAAGAAGGGCTTGGATGAATACTGTTAAATCCTCTCAGGAAAGAAAATGTTAAATCCTCTCAGGAAAGAAAAGTTCTTGCCAAAAAGAAAATAGCTGTTACAATAGGGAAAAGCACATTGTGCTTTTTCTTTTACACTCATTACTTTAGTACATAAAAGCATAAACGCGTAAAAGTGAAAAAGCGCAAAGAAAGCCAAATGAATTCGCAGAAAATTGTATCGGTGGAAACTATATTGAAGGAATGGCTGAAATTTGTGATTAAGTCAAGAAGGGGAGGAAACTATGGCACTTATTGTATCGATGATTGAAGCGGTAACCGGATTTTTATGGGGAGACTTGGTAAAGATTCCACTACCCGGAGGAAGCAGTCTGGGGCTGTCTTTGATGGTGATTCTATTAATTCCCGCCGGCATTTATTACACGATTCGCACGAAATTTCTTCCCATCCGTTTATTTTCAGAGATGGTGGCGGTGATTTTGGAAAAGCCTCAAGGAAAGGAAAAGGGCGATCTGAAGAAAGGAAAGCTGTCCGGCCTGCAGACTCTGATTGTTTCCACGGCCACAAGAGTAGGAATGGGAAACCTTGTGGGAGTGGTTGCAGCCATTTCCGCAGGAGGAGCCGGTGCGGTATTTTGGATGTGGATTACTGCTTTAATCGGTTCTTCCACTGCTTTTGTAGAGGCGACATTAGCCCAGCTGCATAAGAGAAAGGATCCCTTATACGGGGGATTCCGTGGCGGTCCTGCCTACTACATCCATGACTTCTTTTTTAAGAAGGCTCCCGGAGAGGAGTTGAATGGAGAAATTCCTAAAAAGAAGAACATTATTGCGATTCTTTTTGCTCTTTCCGGGTTGATCTGTTGGGGAGGAATCAGTCAGGTTATTGGCAATTCCGTGTCTTCCGCTTTTGAAAATGCCTTTTCCGTTAAACCGATTATTTCCACAGCGATTCTTGTGCTTCTGGCAGCGGTAATAGTCTTAAGAAAACACGCTACAGCAAGGGTTTTGGATGTGATTGTACCGGTGATGGCCGGCTTATATTTTGCTCTTACTGTTTTTGTAATCCTGAGAAATATTACTTCTCTGCCAACTGTATTTCAGAGAATCTTCTCCGAAGCCTTCGGCCTTCGGCAAATGGTGGCAGGGGGCTTCGGTGCGGTTGTGATGAACGGTGTGAAGCGCGGACTTTTCTCCAATGAGGCAGGCTCCGGCTCTGCGCCCTGTGCAGCAGCTGCGGCAGATACGGATCACCCGGCGAAAATCGGATTATTCCAGGCTATGGGGGTATTCATTGATACCATTGTAATCTGTTCCTGTACCGCTTTTATCATGCTTTTGGCACCGGAAGCACAGATTGTAAATCTGCAGGGAATGGATATTTTGCAAACTGCTATGGCATACCACTTCGGCTCCTTCGGAAAGATATTTATTGCGATTATTTTGTGGCTCTTCAGCTTTTCCACTTTTTTGGGAATCCTGTTCTATGCCCGTTCCAATATTTCCTACATTTTCGGAGACAACTGGGCGTCCCAAACCGGCTATAAGATTTTTGCTTTGATTATGCTGTTTGTAGGAGGCTTGGCGCAATACACCGTAGTGTGGGATATGGGAGACATGGGCGTTGGACTGATGACTATTTTCAATCTGATTGTTATGTATCCATTAAGTAGAGAAGCTCTGGCAGCCTTAAAGGATTACGAAGAGCGCTTGAAGGAAGAACGTAAAGAGAAAAACGGAATATAGCATAAATGAGATATCGCACACTACCCGAGCGATACTCGTTAAGAATTAGGGGAGAAACCGGCTGTAAAGATGCGGTTTCTCCCTTATTACCGGGAAATAATATTATTCTTGCCTTTTCATCCTTAAAAAGGTATTCTTAAGTCAGTGAAATAATACTTTTCATTAAGGGGAGGTCAGTATGGAACAACAAGATGAACAAAAGGAAAAGTTACAGCAAGAGGGTGATTCCGGAGAAGCCGGGAGCACTCCTGCAGAGAATCTACAGGCATCAGCTGAAGCTGTAGAAGAAAAGTTGGAAGAAGGAAAAGAAGAGCTGAAGAATCAGGCTGAGAATCTTGCAACGGAAGCGCAAGGGAAGGTGGAACAGCTGGCAGAGGAAGCTCAGGATAAAGTGAATGAAATTGCTCCTGAGGCGGAAAAGCAGGCTGGAGCAGTAGAAAGCAAGCTTGAGGAAGCTGTTCAAGAGGCACAAGCCCACGCGGAAGAAGCAGCAGAAAAAGTTCAGGACAAGGCTGCAGAGCTTGCAAAGGAAGCAGAAGCCAAAGCTGAAGAAGCGACTCAGGAAGCCGGGGCCAGGGCTAAAGAAGTAGTAAAGAAAGCAGAGGAGGCAACTGCAGCAGCCGGAGCAGCTGTGGCGGAAAAGGCTTCCGAAGTAAAAGAGACAGTAGAAACGGAAACCGATAAAAAGATTAAAGAAATTAAAGCCAAAAAACAGGTAAAGGACAATGCCAAAGCTGAAAATGCAGGAAAGAATAATTCCGCACTTTTTGTAGGAGTTGCCGTTGTTTTGATTTTGCTTGTTTTGGCATCTTTCTTCGCTCTATTGCCAAGAAATACCAAAGTCAATTTGGACAAGTATGTCACGGTAAGCTTTGACGGCTATGATGGCTACGGAAAAGCCTTAGTGAAGTTTGACAAGGATGCGTACCTCAAGGATTACAAAAAGAAAATCAAGTTAAAGAAAAGTGGAAATTTCCTGCAGGACAGCTTGACTAAGAACTACGGAGCGGCAGAGCTGCTTTATGATTTCTACATTGACGGAAACTGGAAGATTGAAGGGGATTCGTCGGACGGAAAGTTGAAGAACGGAGAGACCGTAAAGCTTAGCTGGGGATTCAATCAGGAAGAACTGGAAGAACAGTTCAAAGTTAAATTCACTTCTAAGGGAACAGAATTCAAGGTAGAAGGTTTAAAGGATGTACAGCTTTTTGATGCCTTTAAGGATTTTGACTATAAGTTTACCGGCATTTCCCCTGAGGGAGCTGTGGAGTGGAAAGGAACCGGAGATATGGATGGCTCCAAGGGGTACTACTTCACGGTTGAACCTTCCATGGATTTGAAGAATGGTGATAAGGTAAAGGTGAAAATTGAGCCGGCCAATCCGGAATCTTTGATTCAAAAATACGGTATTGCTCCGAAGGAAACAGAGAAAGAAATCACGGTAGAGGGCTTGCCTTCCTATGTGGAAAAGGCTGACGCAATTTCAGATTCTTTAT
>NZ_CABSXI010000098.1:0-5634 GCF_902481605.1 uncultured Oribacterium sp.
TATAATAAAGTGTTGCAGCAAAGGAATAAGCTTTTAAAGGAACTGTATTTTCGGCCAAAACTGGAGGAAACTCTTTTTGCCTGGGATGAGGAACTGGTAAAGCATGGGAAGATGGTGATTTCCCTCCGCAGAGATTTTGTGGAAAATTTACGGAAAAAGGTGGAAAACATCCACGGGGAAATCAGCGGAAAGCGGGAAGAGCTTCTTCTAAGTTACGAGGAAAATGTTAGCGAGGAAAATTTCTCCTTGCAGCTAGAAAAAAACAGGGAGGCGGAGAAAAAGCAACAGACTACCCTCTCCGGTCCCCACCGAGATGATCTGTCCTTTCAGATTAACGGTCAGGATATCCGGCATTTTGGTTCTCAGGGACAGCAAAGAACCGCCGCCTTGTCCCTAAAATTAGCGGAAATTGATTTGGTGAGAGAAAGAATTCAGGATAACCCCATCTTATTGTTGGATGATGTGTTTTCAGAGCTGGATCAAAAAAGACAGAATTTTTTATTAGAGCAGTTAGGGAATTTACAAAGCCTGATTACATGTACAGGATTGGAAGAATTGGTAAAGCATCGATTCCCCATAGACCATGTGTTTTATGTGGAAAATGGACAGGTGCAGTGTCAGTAAAGAGGAGGAACTATGTCTATAGAGATGGAAGAATTTGGAGGAAATGAAGCAGAATTTCTTCATGGTTCTAAGGAATACGGTGCAGATCAGATTCAGATTTTGGAGGGACTGGAAGCGGTTCGGAAAAGACCGGGAATGTATATCGGAAGCACTTCCGTTCGCGGTTTGCATCATTTGGTTTATGAAATCGTGGATAACTCTGTAGACGAGGCATTAGCCGGATTTTGTAATACCATTACCGTTAAAATTCATCAGGATAACTCCATTACCGTAAGGGATAATGGACGAGGAATTCCTGTAGATATACAGAAAAAGGCCGGAAAGTCCGCCTTGGAAGTTGTTTTTACCGTTCTTCATGCAGGAGGAAAGTTCGGAGGAGCCGGATATAAGGTTTCCGGCGGTCTTCACGGTGTAGGAGCCAGCGTGGTAAATGCCCTTTCTGAGTGGCTGGATGTAAAGGTTTATAAAGAGGGCAAGATTTATACCATGTCCTTTGCCAAGGGAAAGGTAACAAAGCCTATCGAGTGTATTGGAACTTGCAGCGAAGAGGAGCAGGGAACCGAAGTACACTTCCTTCCGGATGCAAGCATTTTCGAAGAAAGCGTTTATGACTTTGAAACCTTGAAGATTCGTCTTCGGGAAACCGCCTTCTTAACCAAGAATCTGAAGATTCGTCTTGTGGATGAGCGGGAAGGACAGGAGAAAGAAAAGGAGTTCCACTATGAGGGAGGAATTCAGGAGTTTGTTACTTTCCTGAATAAGGGAAAGGAAGCCCTTTATCCGGATGTGATTTACTGCGAGGGAGAGAAAGAAAAGATTCTGGTGGAAGTGGCTATGCAGCATAACGACTCCTATACGGAAAATATCTATACCTTCGTAAACAACATCAATACCCCGGAGGGCGGAACCCACCTTACCGGTTTTAAAAATGCTTTAACCAAAACCTTTAATGACTATGCAAGACAGAATAAGCTTTTAAAGGATAGTGAAGCCAACCTTTCCGGAGAGGATATCCGTGAGGGATTAACCTGCATTATCTCCGTAAAGATTGAGGATCCCCAATTTGAGGGACAGACCAAGCAGAAGCTGGGAACCTCAGAGGCTCAGGTGGCAGTGCAGGGTATTGTTTCCGAGCAGTTGACCTATTTTTTGGAGCAAAATCCTGCGGTTGCCAAGGTGATTTGCGAAAAGTCTATTTTGGCGCAAAGAGCAAGAGCCGCAGCTAGAAAAGCCAGAGATTTAACCAGAAGAAAGTCCGCCTTGGACGGTGTGGGACTTCCCGGTAAGCTTGCGGATTGCAGCAGCAAGGATCCGGAAAGATGTGAAATCTTTATTGTAGAGGGAGATTCCGCATTGGGACCTGCCAAGGAAGGAAGAAATCCGGAAACCCAGGCCGTACTGCCTCTTAGAGGTAAGGTATTAAATGTGCAGAAGGCCAGACTGGATAGAATTTATGCCAATGAAGAAATCAAGGGAATGATTACCGCCTTTGGAACAGGTATCCACGAAGATTTTGACTTAAGCAAATTACGCTACCACAAAATCATCATTATGACGGATGCGGATGTGGACGGCGCTCATATTTCCACCTTGATGCTGACCTTTATTTATAACTTTATGCCGGAGCTTATCCGAAAAGGACATGTTTATCTGGCTCAGCCGCCACTCTTTACCATTCAGAAGAACAAAAAGCATTACTATGCTTACTCTGATGAGGAATATCAGAGAATTTTAAAGGAAATCGGATCTGATGGAGCAGACGTATCCCGATTCAAGGGTCTTGGAGAGATGAATACGGAGGAGCTGCAGGAAACCACTCTGGATCCGGAAAGCAGAACATTACTTCGTGTAAATATGAGTGACGAGGATAAGGCGGAACTGGATATTACCTTTACTACCTTAATGGGAGATCAGGTAGAGCCCAGAAGAGAATTTATCGAGCAAAATGCCCGCTATGTTACAAATTTGGATATTTAAAGACTTTTCCAAAAAGAATTGAAAGTTAAAGGAGGCCAATTTTGGAGCCAAATATTTTTGATAAAGTGCAGGATGTGGACTTAAAAAAGACCATGGAAAATGCGTATATCGACTACGCCATGAGTGTCATTGTGTCCAGAGCGATTCCCGATGTTCGGGATGGTCTTAAGCCTGTACAAAGAAGAGTGCTTTATGCTTTGCAAAGTCTGGGCGTTACTCCGGATAAAAAGACCAAAAAATGTGCCACAATTGTTGGAGAAACCATGGGTAAATATCACCCCCACGGTGACTCCTCCATTTACGGCTCTTTGGTTTATATGGGACAGCCCTGGTCTATGCGGCACGTCCTGATTGACAAGCAGGGAAACTTTGGTTCCGAGGACGGAGACAGCCCGGCGGCAATGCGTTATACCGAGGCTAAGATGTCCAGATTAGCCGGAGAAATGCTGGCAGGCATCAATAAGAACACCGTGGATTTCATGCCGAACTTCTCCAACGAATATGAGGAGCCGGTGGTTCTTCCTTCCCGTTTTCCCAATCTTTTGGTAAACGGTGCCACAGGTATTGCAGTAGGTATGTCCACCAATATCCCTCCCCATAATCTGAGAGAAGTGATTAAGGGTGTGGATTGCATTATTGACAATAAAATTGCGGGAAGAAAGACGGAAATAGAAGAACTTCTTCCCATTATTCAGGGACCGGATTTTCCTACAGGGGCGACGATTTTAGGAAAAAGAGGAATTGAAGAAGCTTACAGAACCGGAAGAGGAAAGATTAAGATGCGGGCGATTTGCGAGATTGAGCCCATGCACAACGGCAAAAATCGCATTTTGGTAAAGGAGCTTCCCTATCTTGTATACCGTTCCCGCGTCATTGAAAAGATTGCAGAGCTTGTAAAAGATAAAAGAATTGACGGTATCACCTATATCCACGATGCGGCAGGAAAAAATTCCAAAGCAAAGATTGCCATTGAGTGCAGAAAAGACGTGAATCCCCATGTAATTCTGAACCAGCTGTATAAGCACACCCAGTTACAGGAAACCTTCGGTGTGATTATGCTTTGTATCGTTCGAGGGGAGCCGAAGATTTTAAATCTTCTGGAAATTTTGGAAGAATTTTTGGCACATCAGATTCAGGTGGTCACCAGAAGAACGCAGTACGATTTACAAAAATGTGAGGACAGAGCCCATATCTTAGAAGGATTATTAAAGGCTCTTGACCATATTGATGAGATTGTTGCCATTATCCGTGCCGCGAAAAATGTAGAAGAGGCTAAGCAAAACTTGATTACCCGCTTTGCCTTCACCGAAGTGCAGGCCCAGGCTATCGTAGATATGCGTTTGCGTGCTCTCACCGGTTTGGAAAGAGAACGTCTGGAAAACGAGTACCAGGATTTACTGGCAAAGATTGCCTACTATAAGGAAATTCTGGGAGATGAGAGAAGGCTTCTTGCGGTAATTAAGGAAGAGTTGGATGTTATTGCAGATAAGTACGGAGAGGATAGAAAAACCTCCTTTAGCTATGATGATATCCTGGATGCGGAGGATTTAATTGCCGACGATGATGTGGTGATTACTTCCACCAGCCTTGGTTATATCAAGAGAATGTCTCCGGAAAATTTCCGTCAACAAAACCGTGGCGGAAAGGGTATTAAGGGAATGCAGACCATAGAGAAGGACTATATTGAAGACCTCTTTATGACCACAAACCATCATTACATTATGTTCTTTACCAATATGGGAAGAGTTTTCCGTATTAAAGGCTATGAGATTCCGGAAGCCAGCAGAACCGCAAGAGGTACGGCTTTAGTGAATCTTCTTCCCTTGCAGGAGGGAGAAAAGGTCAATGCCAGCCTCTGCCTGAGAGATCCGAAGGATGAACAGGACTTAATCCTCACCACTAAGTCCGGAATGGTGAAAAAGACCGCCCTTTCCGAATATGCCAATGTACGAAGAAACGGCTTAATTGCCATTAGCTTGAAGGAAGACGACCAGTTAATAGAAGCTAAGCTTCTTTCCAAGGATGAAAATATTATTCTGGTGACCAAGAAGGGAATGGCTATTCAGTTCAATGAGAAGGATGTGCGTAGAACCGGACGTTCCTCCATGGGTGTAATCGGTATCCGACTGAATGATGGAGATGAAGTAATCGGTATGCAGGAATCTTCTCAGGGAGAAAATATGCTGGTAGTTTCTGAAAAGGGTTACGGCAAGCTTACGGAGAAATCCGCCTTTAAGGCACAAAACCGTGGCGGAAAGGGTATGCGTTGCTACAAGATTACGGAGAAAACCGGAGATCTGGTAGGATTTAAGCTTTGTGACCAGGATAGAGAAATTCTTCTGATTACCACAGAGGGTATTATGATTCGGATGAGTCTGGAAAATATCAGTATCATCGGAAGAAATGCCTCCGGGGTAAAACTGATGAATATCGATAAGGACGGAGATACCACCATTGCTTCCGTTGCCAAGGTAAGAGAAAGTGAAAACGATGGGGAAGAAGATTCAGAAACGGATCCGGGAGAAGATGCGGATACAGAAATCGCAGAAATAAATGGAGAGGATACCAAAGAGAATCAAGAAGAATAGAATAAAAAAACAGAATCAAGAAGAATAGAATTAAAAAATAGAAGCAAAAAGAATAGAATTAAAAAGAGCGGAATGAAGAAAATAAGGAACAAAAAAGCTGATTCCTAAAGATTATTCATTAGCTAAAAAAATCCATTCCGGAAAAAAATCACCGGAGTGGATTTTTTAAAAAGAGCAAATAATAAAGAACATAATCGGAAAGTGATAAGAAAATATGGAAATAAGAAATAAAACTATACGTCCGGTAGGGCTAAAAAAAATATAAATTTTTCTTGACAGTAAATGGGGAATTTGCTACTCTAATTAGGCACCTAAGAACCAAATGTTCGGTACGAAAGAAGAAATTCAAAAGTATAGGTGAATCCCTTTTGGCAGGGATAAACGAGGAGTAATACTCAAGAGGCCGAAGAGGCGCCCCTGCTAAGGGTGTAGGTCGGGCAACCGG
>NZ_CABSXI010000099.1:0-5497 GCF_902481605.1 uncultured Oribacterium sp.
CACACCATGGGCTTTGACGGAAAGTCCATTATAAACCCGAGACAGATTCCCGTTGTGCATGCTGTTTATACGCCAAGCGAGGAGGAAATTACCTTTGCCGAAAAAGTAGTACAGGAAATTGATGAGAAACGAAGTCAGGGCATCGGCGTATTTACCGTGGACGGGAAAATGATAGACATCGCCTTTTATGACGGGGCAAAAAGAACCCTTGCTCTGGCAAAGGCTGCAGGCGCTTTGGAGGAGGTACAAAATGATTAATGCAGTGGGGAGAGATATCCCGGATGCGGTTTTAGCGGAAACCGGGAAAACGGTATTTCAGGGAAGCAGACATTTTGACGACTATACTTATGAAAAGACAGCAGTAAAAGCGAGAGCACGAATCGGTGGCGAGGGCAGTAAACTGGAGAAGGATTTGCAGGAGGTTTTGCGAAAATGCAACGCCCATGACGGCATGACCATCAGCTTTCACCATCATTTTCGGGAAGGAGACCTGGTGGCTATGCAGGTTATGCAGGCTATTCATGAGATGGGCTTTAAGAACATTACCATCTGTGCCAGCTCCCTAAGCAAAGCACAGGACGAGCTCGTTCCCATGCTGGAAGACGGTACCGTAACCCATATCGAAAGCTCCGGAGTTCGGGGAAAAATTGGAGAAGCCATTAGTGAGGGTAAATTACAGGGAATCGCTATTCTTCGTTCCCACGGCGGAAGAGTTCGGGCCATCGAAACGGGAGAAACGAAAATCGACATTGCCTTTATCGGAGCCCCAAGCTGTGATGAATACGGAAATTGCCGCGCAGTAGGGGGAAACAGCAACTGCGGTGTGCTCTCCTACTCTGCCATTGATGCGGAGTATGCCGAGTATGTGGTGGTTTTAACAGATTGTCTTGTTCCTTTTCCGAATTTTCCGGCAGATATCAGTATGACTGACGTGGACTATGTGCTAAAGGTGGATGCTATAGGAGATCCGGAAAAAATCGCTACCGGTGCCGCCCGTCCCGTGACGGATAGAAGAAAACTGATGATGGCGGAAAGCTGTGCGGAATTTATTGCCGCTACCCCTTATTTCAAGGAGGGCTTCACCTTTCAAACCGGTATCGGCGGAGCAGCCAGTGCTACAGCACTGTGTCTTTCGGAGAAAATGCGGGAGAAAAACATTCATATGGGCTTTGGTGCCGGAGGAATGTCCAAGCCCATGTGCGATTTATTGGATGAGGGTTTGGTTTCCTGTCTTTTGGATACCCAGGACTTTGATTTGCCTTCTATCGAGAATCTGATTTCCCATCCGAAGCATTTTTCCATCAGCACCAAGGAATATGCGGATCCCTTCTGCAAAGGTGCAGTGGTTAATAAATTGGACTTTGTGATTTTAGGGACTTTGGAAGCGGATATCCATTTTCACTGCAATGTGGTAGTGAGCTCTGAAGGAGAATTGATGGGCGCTCAAGGAGGACATCCGGATACGGCTGTCGGCGCAAAATGCACCATTGTCATCACGCCATTGGTGCAAGGAAGAATTCCTACTATTCGAAATGCGGTAACCACAGTTACTACTCCCGGGGAAACTGTGGATGTGATTGTCACTGACTATGGAATAGCCATTAATCCCAAGCGACCGGATCTTTTGGAGGCTGCAAAAGCCGCCAAACTTCCGATAAAAAGCATTGAGGAATTACGGGATATTGCCTACAAGATCTGTGGTGAACCGGCCACGCTGGAATTCGAGGATAAGGTGGTTGCTATTATCGAAGCCAGAGACGGCAGCATTATGGACGTGGTGAGAAAACGGAAGGATAAAAATCTTATCGCCTTAAGTACGAAGTAAAACCGAGAGAAACTCAAGTAAAGCCAAGAGTAAATCGAATAAAACTGAGAATAGAAATAAATCGAGTTAAGCCAAGTGCCATTCTTATAAAACCAAGTATGTAATTTATGCCAAGGGAGTTCAAAATGGAATTTTATTGTAAAAGCGGAGAACGAATCCATGTGGATATTCTTGGGAAAGGCTTCCCTATTGTCTTCCTTCACGGAAACAATCTGCAAAGCGGATATTTTGATAAGCAAAGGGTTCTCGAGAAAAGTTTTAAGCTCCTCTTTGTAGATAGTTTGGGGCATGGAAAATCCGGAGAGCTGCAGGGAGAGGCAAGCTTTGCGTATCTTTCCGACAGTCTGGAGGAACTTCTTTCCTCGCTTTCCATAGAGAAATGCCTTTTGGTGGGGCACAGTGACGGCGCAAACCTCGCCCTGGAATACGCCGGTCGCCACGGCGAAAGAGTGGCCGGGATTCTGGCAAACAGCGGAAATATTTCCTTTTCCGGATTAAAGTTTCTTCCCCGTTATGCCTGCTATCTGGAAGAATGGCTCTACCGCTTTTTGGGGCTCTTTCTTCCCGCCTTTAAACGAAAGTCCAGGGTTTCTCCCCTTTTACGGGAAAATGTAGATGTGCCGAAGGAAATTTTTAAGAAAGCGCCTTACCCTGTAGTGGTTTTGGTAGGGGACAGGGATATGATTAAACGGAAACACAGCATGGCGATTGCGAAGCTTTTCCCGAAAGGCAAATTTCTGGAAAGAAAAGGACAGGGACATAACATCCCGAAAAAGGATAGCGTTTACTTTAATCGCTTGATAGAAAAAATGGTGCAGGGTATAGAGTAAAGAAACTCCGGTTTCCCTAGTAAGGAGGAAAATTTGAATAAGCTGATTTCTTTTTTCAAAAAATGGCAGAATGTTTTAAAGAGCATTCTTTTCCTGAGCATTTCAATTTTGGTGCTTTTGGAGCTAATTAAAATGGGAAAGACCATTTCCCCGGAAGCGGTAAAAGGCATATTGAGCGGTCTGTCTCCCCTCCAAATTTTTAGTCTTCTTGTACTCGGAACTCTTTCGGTTTCTCCGATGATGCTTTACGACTTTATCCTCTGTAAGGAGCTGAAAAAGAAGATTTCTTTAGGAAAGCTCATAGAAAGCAGCTGGACCATCAACAGTTTAAACAACCTGATTGGCTTTGCCGGTCTTGTGGATGTGGGACTTCGCTACAGTTATTTTACGGAAGAGGATAAAGGGGAGGAAACCATGCAGGGCATTTCCAAGGTGATGCCTTATTTTATGTCCGGGCTCTCTCTGTATTCTCTGCTTTCCTTCGGGCTTTTATTTGCGGTTCAAGAAAATGCCGTTTTAAGGCCCTACAGCTTCGTCCTTCTTCTGGCTTCCCTGATTCTTCCCGCTTTGCTTTTTCTTTCTACCAGAAAAAACTGGTCTTACTTTGGGAATCTGTCTAAGAAAAAAATTCTGGCTTTAATCGTAACTTCCCTTTTGGATTGGGGCTTTGTTTCTTGCTTTTTCTTTTATTGCGGAAGAACACTGGGCTACAGCGTTTCGCTTTTGAGCACCCTGCCTTTATTCTTTATTTCCATCTGTATCGGTATCGTCTCCATGATTCCCGGAAGCCTGGGAAGCTTTGACTTAATGATGATGAGCGGTCTTTTACATTTTTCCGTAAATCGAAATGAGGCGGCAAGCTGTTTACTGCTTTTCCGTATCTTTTATTACATCATTCCCTTTGCCATCGGCCTCCTCTTTTTTATCAAAAGTATGGGCGGACAAATCAATCAAAAATTTTACGGTCTGCCAAAAAAACTTAGCTCACTCTTGGGACAGGGCATCAGCCACTTTATGGCGAATTTCTTCGGTTTTTTTCTGATGGCCACCGCCATTCTTCCCGATGAAATTCATAGTATTCCACTGATTGGACAAATGGATCCCATCCGGGGGCAGCTCCTTTGGCAGTTTCCAAGCTTCCTTTTGGGCTCTCTTTTCTTCCTTTTGGGAAGACTTTTAAAAAGAAAGGCCGCCTTTGCCAAGCCCTTTGCCCTTCTGCTTTGCCTTGTAAGTCTTCTCTATATAAATCTGGGAAGCATTTCTCTTTTTAGTAGCCTTTATCTCCTCCTTTTTATGCTACTACTCTTTATCCGGAGAAAGGAGCTCTCCAGAACATCCTTTTTCTATCCCTCGGAAGACCGTTTAAAGGATTTTTCCTATATTGTAGGGAGCCTTTTGATTACGCTCCTTCTTTTATACCTTTCCAGTGGAAATACCGGAAAAGAAAGCCTCGGCTTCCTCATTTTCCATAAGGGAGTCCTGCACAGGATTAATGCTTTCTCGAGGCCCCATTATTTTACAGTCTTTTTGAACTATTTCCTGCATCTTTTTGCCTATTTTCTGATTCCGGCACTTTCTTATATTGCCGTGGGGGCACTGGCGAAAGATAAGCATTTTTCCTTCGGCGAAAAATTCAATCAGGAACGCTTTCAAAACTTTTTACATAGCTTTTCCAATACCAATCTGGATGCTTCTTTAGCCTTCCTTGGCGATAAGCTGCTCTACTATTATCAGGAAGACGGAGAGGATAAGGTGGCTTTTCAATTTGCCCTGGAAGACGGAAAAGCGGTGGTAATGGGAGAGCCTATTGGTGAGAAAAAATATTTCCCTGCTGCTATCTCTTCCTTCACAGAGCAAGCGGAAGAAAAAAATCTCACTCCCCTCTTTTATGAGGTAGGGCAGGATTTGACACTGCTCCTCCATAACCACGGCTATGAATTTATGAAGTTTGGAGAGACTGCAAAGGTCCCGCTTGCCGCTTTTGATCTCGTAGGAAAATCCGGAAAAAAGTTTCGTGCCGCAGTCAATAAGTTGGAAAATAAAGGCTATTCCTTCAAAGTAATGTATCCTCCTTTTTCCGACAGCTTTTTGCAGGATCTGGAAAATATTTCTGATGCCTGGCTTTCCGGCAGACAGGAAAAAGGCTTTTCCCTGGGCTTCTTTGACAAAAACTATCTTTCCCTTGCCCCCATTGCCTGCGTATTGGATTCCGAGGGGAAGGTGCAGGCCTTTTCCAATTTCCTCATTTGTAATGGAGAAAAAGAAGCCAGCATTGATCTCATGCGCTATAATCCGGGCACGGAAAGTAACGGTATCATGGACTATCTTTTCGTACAAAACTTTCTGTATTTTAAAGAAAAAGGCGTAGAATACTTTGAATTGGGTATGGCGCCCCTCTCCAATGTGGGACAGGAAGAACATAGCTTTTTCCAGGAAAAACTGGCCTTTCTGGTTTACGCCTTTACCAATCGTTTCTACTCCTTTTCAGGACTACGAAAATATAAGGACAAGTTCTCTCCTCTCTGGGAGGCAAAATACCTGTCCTATCCGAAAGACAGCAGCTTACTTTTTGACCTGCTGGCTATATTTAAAATTGATAATCGAAAGGTGAAGGAGTTGTAAAGAATCAACATTGGGGATAGAGATTTTATGCATTATAGGTCTGAAATTGGGGCACGCTCCCGCTAACTTCGCCTACGCAATTCTTTCAATGGTCTTGGTTGTGGCATGCCCTCTTACATGGATTTGGAAAGGATTTTCATATTGAGAGTAATTAAAAATATTGATATATAAGTGATTTTAGGGAAGTACTTTTAGGTATTTCCAATGTCATGATTTAAAA
>NZ_CABSXI010000100.1:0-5442 GCF_902481605.1 uncultured Oribacterium sp.
GCTAAAAGGATTTTTGTTTGTTCTCCTTTAGAAAGCGTTTCAAACTTTCTGTAAACAAGACTCTCATCTACATTTAGCAAATTAAGTTCTCTAAATAATTTCCATTCTTCCTCATCTGATATTAGTTCTTTATATAACTCAATCCCTAATTTTGAAGTGTCACTTAAATTGGGTGGAAATTTAATAAAGTCAACACTTTTGCTGATTTTCCCGCTATAAACTTCTTGGTTTAGAAGTAGCTTAAATAGTGTTGATTTTCCAATTCCATTTCTTCCTATTAACCCTGTTTTCCAGTTTGTATCAAATGAAAATGATACATTTTCAAATATAGGTTTTTCATAGCCATAATATGAGAAACTAAGATTTTCAATTTTAATTGTTGACACAAAAATACCCCCTCAAATTCTAATTGTTGCCGTCTTGACTATTATGTATCTTTTCTTTCCAAAATGGTATAGGCTTTTATTTTTATAATGCTGCAAAACTTTTCTTCTGTAAGGTATTCAAAGGATATTTCCCTTTGCCGCCGCTATTGGAAAGCCAAAAGCAGCGGCTTTTTTACGCGATATGACCGAAAAGACTAGAAAGCAGGATATGTCATCATTTGTCATTTCTTCTCAATGTAATAACTGCATGGCATATCAAGCCAAATACAAGAGAAAAACAGCCACCGCCAAATAGTGATGCTCCCCACCCTGCACCCGACATTGTCATAAAACCGCCAACAAAGAAAATACCAATGCCAAGAAATATCCCGACACCATAAAAAAGTCCAATTGCCATATCATACTTATTAAATTGTCGTTTCTCTTTTTTTCACATGTTTCCATTTTTGTTATTACCTCCTTCGCAAAATCGTCCATGTGGACTCCAAAAAGAAAACAAATTTTTTTCAACGTATTTAAATCGGGTTCATTAACATCTCTCTCCCAATTCGATAGCGCCTGCCGGGTAACATTCAATTCCCCAGCCAGTTCTTCCTGTGTCATTCCCGATTGTGTTCGCAGATGACGTATTTGCTTTCCTGTTGTAATATCCGTCTGTTTCTGGTTCAAAATGGTTCCTCCTCTCTGATGCTGATTTTATCAATGATATTTCGCAATAGCCAGCAATGAACGTTTGCATTGCGCAAGATGTTACATTATCTTCTGAAACATATGCCGGATCTTGTCTAAACGGCTGTTCGGGCGGCGTGGCTGAAACACAGGCTCGCCGGAAGTTTCCTGATACCCTTTTAATTCTGTAATGCAGACACTTCTTCCATTTGTATAAAAATTCAAATCATTTCTATATTCACCAATACAACGGGCAGGGATTTCCCCCTTAAAAATAACTTCATCTTTTTCAAGTCTGGTTGATTCAATGATTGCGCAATACTTTGGTGCGTCATTATAAGCCCGTGAAAGATATTCCTGCGGTGCAAAAAGGGTAAAGGAAAGGTATGGTTCCAACAGTTGTGTTCCTGCTTTTTTCAATGCCTGCTCCAACACGACAGGCGCAAGAAAACGAAAATCAGCGGGGGTGCTGACCGGGCTGTAATAAACTCCATAATCAAAACAAATTTGGCAGTCTGTCACTCCCCAGCCATATAAGCCCTGCTCCATTCCATAACGCACACCCTCCATGACGGCATTTTGAAAACTTTGGTTTAAATAGCCGAGAGATACCTCGCTTTTATATTGTGTTCCGCTTCCAACAGGAAGCGGTGTTACAGTCAAACCAATAGATGCCCAAAACGGATTCGGCGGCACTTCAATATGAATCGTGTAGCTCGCTTTTTTTTGCGGTCTTTCCAGATAAATAACCGAAGGCTCTTTCATAGCCACGCCCACATGATATTTTTCTTCTAATAGCGAACAAATAACTTCTAACTGTACTTTTCCCAAAAAAGATAATATAATCTCATGTGTAACAGTATCAATGTCAAAATGCAAAAGAGGGTCTGTATCAGCAATCTCTGTGAGGGCATTTAACAGGGCTTCCCTTTGCTCCGGCTTTTGCGGCTCTACCGTTGTCCGAAGTAATGGCATGGGATTATCAATCCGTGTTTTGTGAGGCAGGAGTTTTTCATTTCCCAGAATGTCGTTCAGTTTCAAAGTATCATCAGCTAAAATAACAATTTCTCCCGGACAGGCATGGTCAACCGGGACGATTTCACCATTTGACGGAATACACATTTCTGTAATCTTTATTTTTTCCTTTTTTGACAGCAGCAGGGTATCCCGTAAATGGAGCGTCCCATGATACAGGCGTAAATAAGAAAGCCGTTTTTTCCGCTCTGTATACTCAACCTTAAAAACATATCCACATAATTCAGACTGAATATCGTCTGTTTCTGTAATGAAAGTTTCTGTAATCGCTTCAATCAGTTTTTCTGTTCCTAAATTGTCTTTTGCACTCCCATGATAAACAGGAAACAAAGAGCAGCATCTGGTTCTTTTGCACTTTTCATATTGTAATTCCTGTATATCCAAAGAATCCTCTGCAACATATCGTTCTAATAGTTCATCGCTTCCGGAAATAATCATATCCCATTTGTCCAAATCAGAAATATCGGTCATGGTTATCTTTGGCGACAGGGAAACCTCCTGCATGACAATCATATCACTGGTAAGTTTATCTTTAATGCTTTGGTAAACACGCCGCAGGTCGATCCCATTTTGGTCTATCTTATTTATAAAGATAATTGTCGGAATGTCCATTTTCTGAAGCGCATGGAATAATATACGGGTTTGTGCCTGTACGCCGTCTTTTGCCGAAATGACTAAAACAGCTCCGTCAAGGACAGATAAAGAGCGGTATGCTTCGGTTAAAAAATCCATATGACCGGGAGTGTCCACGATATTGATTTTATAATCATTCCAGCAAAAAGAAGTAACCGCTGTCTGAATGGTAATTCCGCGCTGCCGTTCCAAAATCATAGTGTCTGTTCTTGTAGTTCCTTTATCCACGTTTCCTTGTTCCGCAATCGCTCCACTGGTGTACAGCAGGCTTTCCGTCAATGTTGTTTTTCCTGCGTCTACATGGGCGAGAATTCCAATATTGATTATTTTCATGTGATTGTCCTCCTTTTACAGCCCCAAAAGGGCATAAAAATCCCCAGCAGTAAAATACTTTTACCACTGGGGATTATAATTTGCGGACATACACATATACAGCATACACCTGTTTGTGATTGCTGTTTTTCGGATATGTCAAAATTGATAAGGCAAAAGTATTCTTAAATTGGGTACAAAAAACCAAGCCCCCACAAAAGGGACTATCATAATCCTTTGTTCCCACTATTTGATTATAGTTTTATTTAAGAATACCTTGCCGCATATTTTTTACTCCTTTTTTGGAATGATGCTATTATATCACATTAGTTTTAGGAAAGAAAGTACCTAAAAGAAATTTTTCTTCCCCTTATATGTAACAATCATACCGACTTTCTGGCGTTCAGAATGGTTTCTGCTGTCTGCTGTGGTGTTTGGTTGGAATTGTCCAGCCAAAAGCCGATCCGTGGTGTTGTCTGCATAAATGTATCGTATAAGGTTTCAACCGTAAAGCCGGAATAGCCTGTTTTCTCCCTGTATCGTTCCCTTCCTTTTATTGTTTCCACATCTGGACAAAGAACGACAACCTCAACAGGGTATTTATGCGGCACAAAAAATATGTACATGTAACTAATTCAACACATTTATAATTTGAATAGGGACATTATAGCATTTACTAAATACAAATTCAATGTATACGGAAATAAAGATATAAGGCCGGTAGTTTGACAGTTAAATAGTTCCAAAATCTCCTCAGGCCTTGAAAAGCCTGTATTTTTTTGTCAAATTTTATGAAAATATCACTAGCTATATTTGGCTATATATGGTATAATGGGCGCATGGAGGGACTGCGTCATGAAAGTATCTGTATCAAAATCAAAAAATCAGACAATCTATTATCTAAGTAAATCAGTTTGGGTAGATGGTAAATCCACTACTAAGACTATAGAGAAGATTGGTTCGGAAGATGAACTTCTGAAGGTTTGCGGAGATCTTACTCCGCTGGAGTGGGCAAAGCAGTACGCTGCCAAACGCTCCGCAGAAGAAAAAGCTTCAAAAAAAGACATTATGCTTAAGTATTCCTCTTCGACCTTAATTAAGAAAGAAAGCTGCCGTAGCGTAAACGTAGGCTACCTCTTTCTGAAGGACATCTACTATGATTTAAAAATCCATGACATCTGTGCTCAGATTGCCGAAAAGTACAAGTTTGAGTTTGACCTGAATCAAATCCTGTCTATGCTACTTTTCTCTAGGATTATTTATCCCGGGTCCAAGAGATCTTCTCTTGAACTTTCAAAAAAGTTTCTTGAAAAGCCTGACTGCAAGCTCCATCACGTTTACCGTGCACTGGAAATCCTTGCAAAAGAGAATGATTTTTTCCAGTCTCAACTTTACAAGAATTCCGAAATGGTACTGAATCGACATAAAAGAGTTCTTTACTATGACTGCACTAACTATTACTTCGAGATTGAGGAAGCGGATGATTTCAGAAAATATGGTCATTCCAAAGAAAACCGTCCGAATCCGATTGTACAGATGGGGCTATTTATGGATGCAGATGGGATTCCCCTCACCTTCTCCCTCTTTAACGGAAACGAGAATGAACAACCTTCGATGAAACCATTGGAGAAAAAGATTCTTTCTGACTTTGGAATGACGAAGTTTATTGTTTGTACAGATGCAGGGCTATCATCAACTTCAAACCGTGTCTTCAACAACACTCCAAACCGAAAATTTGTTACCACGCAAGCAATCAAAAAGCTGAAAGGATACCTCAAGGATTACTGTCTTGATGAAGACGGATGGCACCTTATTGGAGATAAAAAAGAGTACAAGCTCAGTGAACTAGATGAGGTCGAGAATTACGAGAAGACTTTCTATAAAGACCGGTGGATTAATGAAGACGGTTTGGAGCAACATCTCGTTGTCACCTTTTCCTTTCAATATCGGGACTATATGAGAAAGATACGGAATCGTCAGCTTGAACGCGCTGAAAAGCTCGTCGAAAATCCTTCTTCTCTGAATAAAAAACGTCCAAACGATCCCAAGCGTTTTATACGTCAGAATCACTGTACTTCTGACGGCGAGATTGCAGATAAAATGATCCCTTCGATAGATGAAGATGTTGCCACAGAAGAGGAACGTTATGACGGTTTCTATGCCGTATGCACAAACCTGGAAGATGACGTGGCAACGATTATAAGTATTAATCAAAAACGATGGCAGATTGAAGAATGTTTCCGTATTATGAAGAGTGAATTTCAGGCCAGACCGGTATATCTCAGTAGGAAAGATCGAATCACGGCACATTTCATTACCTGCTTCACCGCCCTGATTCTTTATCGCATTCTAGAGAAGAAGTTAGGTGAGAGTTATACCACTGAAAGCATTATAAGAACACTGAAAG
>NZ_CABSXI010000101.1:0-5344 GCF_902481605.1 uncultured Oribacterium sp.
TATCAGAGCTAACATTTTTCAAATGTCAGCTCCGATACTGGCTAAAGTCCATTAAGAAAAAGGAGCTGTAAAAAATCAAAAAATTTTTTTGATTTTTTACAGCTCCTTCTTTGTACCTTTAATTGTTGTAATATACAACACATTTCCTATTCTCTTATAAACGGAGGTATGTTTTATGGCTATCATGAAAACAGCTAGTGAAAATGTAAGAACAGAGGCAAAGTCCATCCCCATTCAAGAAGAAATGTCGAATGATGCCTTCCATGCCATGATGACTACAGGCTATTCTCAAGCATTAAAGGATGATTCACAGCCCATGGATGAAGTATTTAAAGAGTTGGAAGAGGGCTTATCATGACTACGTATCAAGAAGTCAACGCATCAGGCGAAAAAATAGCAAAGCTACTGTGAAAATCTAATTAATGAAGAAATTTTCGGCAATATAGGTCTGAATTAGGGGTAGTCTGAGCCCGTCGGTACTTGCGAAAAACAAGTAAAACGCAGTTTTTCGCTTAGTATCCGATACGCGGCGAAGCTAGCGAGAGCGTGCCCCGGTTCAGACCTATATTGCATAGAAAATTATTTTGATTTTTTACTTTCTTCCAAAAATCAGATAAATCCATAGTAGCAGCGCCACCGGCATCAAGATTAGGAATCTTGGCTTTCTTGTCTTATGCCTGCAAAGATACATTCCCAGAATTCCTCCTAAGACGCCACCCAAGAAGGCCTGTCCCAATAAGACTTTTTCCGGTACTCTCCATCCTTTTTGTATGGCCTGCCACTTGTCATAGGCAAAGCTTAGAAAACAAAGGATATTGATGCCTAAAAGATAGAGCAATAAGCCCTTCCCCCCAAGCTCCAAAATTGATTGCAGCATATCTTTTTCCATATTTTTCCCCTCTACAAACTCCATACTTTACGCTAGATACTAAAAAAGAACTGTAAAAATCAAAAGCTATAAGATGCTTTCTTAGCAATATAGGCCTGAATTCGGGGTAGTCTGAGCCCGTCGGTACTTGCGAAAAACAAGTAAAACGTAGTTTTTCGCTTAGTATCCGATACGAGGCGAAGCTAGCGAGAGCGGCCCCGGTTCAGACCTTATATTGCGTAGAAAGATATTTTGATTTCTACAATTCTTTTATATTTTCAATTCTTTATCTTCCCGGAAAACGGAAGTTTGGAATAAGCTGGTCCCAAGAATCGATGCCGATAATGGCTCTGGCAAAGTCTGCCGTTCCCTCTGTTGCACTGGCATCATCAATATACTTAAAGACGCTGTGTGCCTTCTTGTGTACCAACTGATGGTTCACGATACTGGAAAGTCCAAAAGCCAGTCCATGCTTTACCTCATCGTCAGAATCCTCCTGACGACTCATGAGATACGCGGAAATATATGGATTGTTATCTACAATATAGTAGGAATAAGCTACTGCTGCAGCCTGCTCATCCGACTTATCCTGTCCCTTTTGAATGCTGGTGAAGCCTTCCTCGGTAAGGAAAATCTTTCGAACCTCTCCCTTTTTATTCTTCATGCTGTCTAACTGCATAAAGTCGGTAATCACATGAAGATTCTTAAAGTTGATAATGGGAGAATCAATGGTATCGTTAACCTTTCCGGTCTTATCATCATCCCAGAATGCCGGGGAGGAAATGGGATAAGGATAGGGGTGTAAAGCTAAACCGAAGTCCATATGTCCCTCCAGATTGTCAAAATGGTGGAAGGCCAAGACTACGTCCTTTCCCTTATATTTTCCCACAGGAGCAGCTTCAGGGAACATGTTCCAGTAGTGATCCAAAGAGAACATAATGTTGTCATTGGCGGAAACCGACTTCATCGCGGTATAAAATACACGGAAGGCACGCTGGAATTTCTTGGTATAAGTGGAAACATCATAGTCTCCCTCATAGTTCCAATACTGGTTGTTAATCTCATTTCCCACTACCCAGTTGGTAATCTTACCATGACCGTTCTGGCCGTTATAACGCTTTGCCAAGAAGGAAGCCATAGCCTTTACCGCTCTAAAGCCCTGCTCGGACTCTACGTTAAAGCCATAGTAAACCGCCTGCTCCTTTGGAAGCTCCTTCACGCCGATAGGATTCAACTCCGGTACGGTATTGTTCCATGCGTTCAGCAAAATGGCGGTAACCGCTACTCCGGAATCACTAAGACGCTTTACCTCTCCATCCAACTGATCAATCAACTCTTTGTTGATCTGGAAGGTCTTTCCCTCGTAGGAATAGGAAATTCCCTGTCCGAAGAAACGCTGGGTAGGAATATCCACCCCCGCATGCTTAATGTTCAGACTCAAAGCATCGTCTAAGATATTAGGGTCTACACGAAGTCCCTTCTTTCCGGGATTTAACGCAGGACTTTGGTTCTCCGCAACCACCTCGGGATTCTCGATATATCTTCTATCCGCAATCATTTCATAGCGGCTTCCCACCTTTACCGCCGGCACAAAGGCGCTGTAAAGACGAAGCTCTCCGGGACCTGCGTATAAGGGGAAGTTAAACTTCTGGTTTTCCCCAAGGCTTCCCTTGGCAATAAAATCGGTACGACCGCCAAGGTCTGTCTGATAAGGCTTGATTTCGAAAATGTAAACCGATCCGTCGGTACCGCTACTGTCTCCTGTTGCATCCATTTGCAACTGAATCTCCTGCCTGTTGTCCGTAATCTCCACGTCCTTTACCTTCGCCGAAAGATTATAAGCGAAAGCTCCCGTGGAAAAAAGCGCCGTAAATGCCATGCTTAACATAAACATGGCTACATTCTTTGTTTTTCCTTGTAAAGCCATTTTCCTCTCCTTGAACTGACATACTTGCTTTGTGCTTTGTTGCATTGCATACCCCTATGTTCACCCAGTTCCACTGTATATCTCTTCGTTACATACCCTGATACACCGACTCCGGATGCCTATATGCCTGCTTTGCACCGCTGCAAATATCCTTGACTATCTTTTGGCTTATTCTTTAAGAATTATAGCCTTTGACCTGTCCAACTATACTCAGTTCTTTACAAAAAAGCCATAGAAAATTTCTTACAAGTTCTTACATTACAGCTTCGCTTTAGGAGGAAAGCTTCATATCCCCCTCTTTGATCCACTTCATTTTCCGGCAAAAAGCAGAACAAAGCAAAGAAAATATTGCCGGAAGAATAAAGCATAAAAGCAAAAGAGAAAGCCAATCACTTACAGTTACCGCTGTCTTACTCCCCTCTTCTATACCCTTAAGCCAGCCGGTGTAAACGCCGATAGGGCCAACCAAACCGCAGGTTCCCATACCGGAGGTAACCGCAGGACCGTTATTTTCAAAATGAAAGAGACAGGTAGCCAGAGGCCCTGTAATCATGGAGGCAAATGTAGCCGGAATCCAAATCCGGGGATTTTTTACAATGTTTCCCATTTGCAGCATGGAAGTACCAAGCCCCTGAGAAACCAGACCGGAAACGCCGTTTTCCCGGAAGGAAATCACGGCAAAGCCCACCATCTGGGCACAACAGCCTGCCACCGCAGCACCTCCCGCAAGTCCCGTAAGTCCAAGAGCCGCACAAATCGCCGCAGAGGAAATAGGAAGGGTAAGTGCAATGCCAACCAAGGCGGATACCAAAATTCCCATAAAGAAAGGTTGTAGCTCTGTCGCCCACATAATCAGGCTTCCCACCTGAATCGCCGCTTTTCCGATTATCGGAGCCAAGATTGCCGAAAAAAGCATTCCGGAGCCAATGGTTACAAGAGGCGTCACCAAAATATCCACTTTTGTTTCCTTGGAAACCGCTTTACCGATTTCTGTGGAAAGAATCGCCACAAAAAGTACCGCCAATGGTCCCCCGGCTCCTCCCAGGGCATTGGAGGCAAAGCCCACAGTAATCAATGAAAAAAGTACCAAGGGAGGGGCCTGTAAAGCATAGGCAATAGCCGTTGCCATAGCCGGACCGCTCATAGCGGAAGCCATTGCCCCCACGGTATAATCCACACCGCCAATGGTGGCAACCACTCTGGTTAATGCGGAAATCCCCAGCCTCTGCCCTAGGGTGTTTAAAATTGTTCCGATTAAGAGGGAACAAAACAAGCCCTGAGCCATAGCGGATAAGGCATCAATCCCATAGCGCTTCAGGGAAATCTCAATGTTCTTCCTTTGTAAAAAAGCCTTCATTCTCATTCTCCTAATCTCTTATAAAGCAATGCGTTTTAATACTTCTGCCTATCGTAACAGCTAAAAGTATGGGGGAGTATTTCTATCCTGTCCTTTCCGATCACCCCATTGCTTTCTTTATAAAAACTGTATACAAAATGTCCCAATGATTATAGCAAAATCATCCACTTATTTGTATAAAAATATTTAGTTTTTTGTAAAAGATATTTTATTCAGTATTCTATCCTATTACGTTATCAAACACTCTCGTAAAATACTACATCATGTAACGCTTTTAAAAAAAGAGACGGTAAAAACCGCCTCTAAACACTTTACATCTCCTATTTTAACTTACCACTTCCGAAAGAATTTCTCCAATCTTTCCATAAAGCACCAAGTCGCACTCTGTATCCAGTCGCCCCTCCTCTTTATTGATAAGAACCAATTTATTGTTTCCATGATGAGGAAAATATTGAATCAAGCCGGCAGCGGGATACACCGTCAAGGAGGTACCTCCGATAATCAATAAATCTGCATTCTGAATATGGGCAATGCTCTCTGAAAGAATCCGTTCATCCAAGCCTTCCTGATACAAAACCACATCCGGACGTATCATGCTACGGCAATGAGGACACAAAGGAATGGATGTCGAAAAGTCAATTTCTTCTTCCGGGATTCGATGATGATGCTTCACACAATAGTAGCGATGAATACTGCCATGAAGCTCATATACCGTTTTGGAACCTGCCATCTGATGCAATCCGTCAATGTTTTGGGTAATAATTGCCTTTAGCTTCCCCTGCTCTTCCAATTTTTGTAAGGCATAATGAGCAGGATTCGGCAGAATCCCCGGAATCAAGAGCTTTTCCTTATAAAACTGATAAAACTCTTTAGGTCGTGCCATAAAAAAATCATGAGACAAAATTTCCTCCGGCGGAAAGGCATATTTTTGATGATAGAGCCCATCCACAGAACGAAAGTCCGGAAGACCGCTTTCCGTAGATACGCCTGCACCGCCAAAAAACACGATATAGTTCGCTTTTTGAATTAACTCCTTTAATTCAGCTAATTTCTCTTTCGTATCCAAGTTTGCTCCTTTGTCTTATAGTCCAATCTTTTATCAAGATCTTCGGTAGCTTAAAGCCCGAACTCTTTCAAAAGCTTTTCCCGATATTCTTCATCAAAAGAAACTCTTTTTAGGTCATCCATCCGT
>NZ_CABSXI010000102.1:0-5171 GCF_902481605.1 uncultured Oribacterium sp.
TTTACGGAGATCCGGCGGAGATTCCCATTACGGAAAACTGTCCCAAGGGGACCTGCACCAATCCTTATGGCTGGACGAAGTGGATGCAGGAGCAGATGCTATGTGATGTGCAAAAGGCCAATCCGGATTGGAATGTGATTTTACTCCGGTATTTTAATCCTATCGGTGCCCATATTTCCGGAAAGATTGGAGAGGATCCTAAGGGAATCCCCAACAACCTTCTTCCCTATGTGGCCAAGGTAGCCTCCGGTGCTTTGGAAAAAATCCATGTTTTCGGACAGGACTATCCCACCAAGGACGGTACAGGCGTAAGAGACTATATTCATGTGGTAGACCTGGCTAAGGGGCATGTGAAGGCGGTGGAGAGATTATCGAAAAATGACGGCGTTTTGGTATGTAATTTAGGAACCGGAAAGGGCTATTCCGTTCTGGAAATTATTCATGCCTTTGAAAAAGCCTGCGGAAAGACTCTTCCCTATGTGATAGAGGAAAGAAGGGCGGGAGATGTGGCTACCTGTTATTCCAGTCCCAAGAAGGCGGAAGAGGTTCTGGGCTGGAAGGCGGAGAAGGATATTCTGGAAATGTGTCAGGACAGCTGGAGATGGCAGTCTCAAAATCCTAACGGATATGGAGAGTAATGGAAGATGGTAGAGGAATTATTACAGGACTTTGTGGCTTATGGTGCTTATTGTAAGCTGATTGAGGAAGCGGACTTTGTTTATATCTACAATAGTCTGGCTACTTTACTTACGGTAGAGCCTAAGAATTATTCTTATGAGAAGATCCGAGAAAAGCTTCAGGGGATTTCTAAAGAAAGCATTGAAGACGGTTCTTATTTGGAAAGTTTACTGGCGAAACTTTTATCCCTGGCCTTGGAAAAAGGCGTTTTAAAAGAGGACAATGTGGTGGAACGGGATCTTTTGGATACCAGAATCATGGGAATTCTTACAGACCGTCCAAGCCATGTGCAAGAAAAGTTCCGGGAATATTATCAGGAATCGCCTAAAAAGGCTACGGAATATTTTTATGAGTTTAGCCAAAATAATGACTATATTCGCCGTTACAGAATCCGGAAGGATATTCATTTTCATAAGGATACAGACTATGGTCCTGTAGAAATCAGCATTAACCTAAGTAAACCGGAGAAGGATCCGAAGATGATTGCCCTCCTTGGAAAGATGCAGTCCTCTTCCTATCCGGCTTGCATGTTGTGTAAGGAAAGTGAGGGTTACGGAGGGAGATTGGACTTTCCGGCGAGGGAAAATCATAGAATTATTCCGCTGAACCTGGCAGGGGAGGAGTTTTATTTTCAATATTCTCCCTATGTGTATTATCCGGAGCATTGTATCGTCTTTCATAAGGAGCATAAGCCCATGCGGATTTCCGGGGAAATCTTCCCCAAGCTTTTCTCCTTTGTAGAACAATTCCCCCATTACTTTGTGGGCTCCAATGCGGATCTTCCCATAGTGGGAGGCTCCATTCTTTCCCATGAACATTTTCAGGGAGGCAACTACAGCTTCCCCATGGAAAAGGCGGAAGTTGAGGAATACTTTACCTTGGAAGGCTATCCGGATATTCAGGCAGGGATCGTGAACTGGCCCATGTCCGTGATTCGCTTACGTGGAAAGAATTCTGCTGAGCTTTCTTCCTGTGCTACGATGATTTTGGAACGTTTCCGCTCTTATTCCGATCCGGCGGTTTCTCTCCATGCCTTTACAGAGGAGACTCCCCACAACACCATTACCCCCATTGCCAGAAGAAGGGGAGAGGATTTTGAACTGGATTTGGTGCTTAGAAACAACCTTTGTACGGAGGAGCATCCCCTGGGATTGTTCCATCCTCATGAGGAATATCACCATATTAAGAAGGAAAATATCGGTCTTATCGAAGTTATGGGCCTTGCGGTTCTTCCCGCAAGACTGAAGCAGGAGCTGGAGGAGTTGGAAACGGCACTGGTTTCCGGAGAAGACTTACGGAAACAAGAAAGTCTTCAGAAGCATGCGGATTGGGCCGAGGAGATTTTAAGAAAATATCCCCATCTTTCCTCGGAGAATGTCCATGAGATTGTACAGGTAGAAGTGGCAAAGGTTTTCATGGAGGTTCTTTCCTGCGCGGGAATCTTTAAAAGGAATGCAGAAGGAAAGGCGGCCTTCCGTCGTTTTATGGAAGTGATCTCCAAAGCATAATTTCGAAATAGAAAAATAGGGCTGTAATGACAAGCTCAACATAGGGCGGTAAGGACAAGCTCAATAGAGGGCAGTAAGGAAAAGCCCGGGAAACAAAAAGGAGAAAAATGGCAAAGAGCTATAATGCAGACAGTATTACTGTTTTAGAGGGATTGGAAGCGGTACGAAGAAGGCCGGGAATGTATATCGGATCCATCGGAAGCAAGGGCTTAAATCATTTGATTTATGAAATTGTGGATAATTCCGTGGATGAGCATTTGGCAGGATATTGTACGGAAATTTCCGTAACTCTCCATAAGGACGGTTCCTGTACGGTACGGGATAATGGACGTGGAATCCCCGTTGACCGGCATAAGAAGGGAATTTCTGCGGAAAGAATTGTAATGACCACCCTCCATGCCGGAGGAAAGTTTGATGATAGCTCCTATAAAACCTCCGGAGGCTTACACGGCGTAGGTTCCTCCGTGGTCAATGCCCTGTCCAACTATATGCGGGTCAGGGTTTATCAGAATGGAAAAATTTACGAAGATGAGTACGAAAGAGGAATTCCGAAGACAGAGCTGATTGACGGTCTCTTGCCGGTGGTGGGAAAAACCAGGGAAACCGGTACGGAAACAACCTTTATTCCCGATGACAGCATTTTCGAAAAAACCCGTTTTAAAGAGGAGTGGCTGATGTCCCGCCTCCACGAGACTGCTTACTTAAACCCCACACTTCATCTTCATTTTCGGGATGAACGGGGAGAGGAAGTCGTTAGCAGAGATTACTATGAGCCGGAAGGACTTCATGCCTTCGTAGCGGAACTGGTAAAGGATCAGACGAAAATCGTGTCTCCGATTATTTCCTTTCAGGGAAAAAGCGGAAAGACGGAGGTGGAATGTGCCTTCCAGTTTACTGACAGCTTTGAGGAAAATCTTCTGGGCTTTTGTAACGGGATTTATACCCAGGAGGGGGGAACCCACATCGTGGGCTTAAAGACCAAATTTGCCCAGCTGATGAATACTTACGCAAGACAACTGGGAATTTTAAAGGAAAAGGATCCGAACTTTACCGGAGCGGATACCAGAAACGGTATGGTGGCTGTGCTTTCCGTAAAGTATCCGGAGCCTGTTTTTGAGGGGCAGACCAAAACCAAGCTGGCTTCTTTAGAGGCGGCCAAGGATGTATCCTCCGTGGTAGGAGAAGAGCTGGAGCGATATTTTGACAGAAACCTGGAAATCGTGAAGGCTATTCTTTCCTGTGCGGAAAAATCCGCCAAGATTCGAAAGCAGGAAGAAAAGGCCAAGGTAAACCTTTTATCCAAGTCCAAGTACAGCTTTGATTCCAACGGAAAGCTGGCCAACTGTATTTCCAAGACTCCGAAGGAATGTGAAATCTTCATCGTGGAGGGAGACAGTGCGGGAGGCTCGGCCAAAACCAGCAGAAATCGTCATACCCAGGCCATCCTGCCTTTGAGAGGAAAGATTTTAAATGTGGAGAAGGCTTCCATCGATAAGGTTCTTGCCAATGCGGAAATCAAGACCATGATCAATGCCTTCGGTTGCGGTTTTTCCGAGGGCTTCGGAAACGACTTTGATATTTCCAAGCTTCGTTATCACAAGATTATCCTAATGACGGATGCGGATGTGGACGGTAGCCATATCGATACCTTATTACTTACTTTCTTTTACCGCTTTATGCCGGAATTGATTCAGGAAGGACATATCTATGTTTCCATGCCTCCCTTGTATCTGGTGATTCCGGACAATAAAAAAGAAAAGCCCCAGTATTTATATGATGAAAAGGCTCTTCTTGCTTATCAAAAGAAGCATGGCAGCTCCGGCTATGAATTAAAGCGCTTTAAGGGTCTTGGAGAAATGAACCCTAAGGAGCTTTGGGAAACCACTCTGAATCCGGAAAACAGGGTGTTGAAAAGAGTGGAAATTGAGGATGCCAAGCTGGCTTCTCAGGTGACCAGTATGCTGATGGGTACGGAGGTGGCTCCCAGACGAGAGTTTATCTTCACTCATGCTATGGAAGCGGAAATTGATGCATAGAAAGGCTGAGGAATAGAGAGTATGCCAGAACAAATCTTAACCACGGAATTTTCCGAGGAAATGCAAAAGTCCTATCTGGACTATTCCATGAGCGTAATTACCAGCAGAGCCGTGCCAGATATTCGGGACGGTTTAAAGCCTGTGCAAAGAAGAGTCCTGTTTGATATGGGAGAGCTTAGGATATTCCATGACAGACCAACCCTTAAATCTGCCAGAATCTGCGGTGATACCATGGGTAAATATCACCCCCACGGAGACAGCTCCATCTATGAAACTCTGGTGGTTTTGGCTCAGGGCTTTAAAAAGAATCAGGCTTTGGTGGAGGGACAGGGAAACTTCGGCTCCATTGAAGGAGATTCTGCTGCGGCACCCCGATATACGGAGGCTCGTTTGGAGAAATTTACGGAGGATGTCCTACTGCAAGACCTGGCTCTATCCGTTCCCTTCCAGCCTAACTATGATGGGAAATTAGAGGAGCCGGTGGTGCTTCCTGCAAAGATTCCTTATTTTCTTTTAAATGGTTCTGAGGGTATTGCAGTGGGCATGACCACTTCTACACCTTCTCATAATTTGTCCGAAGTGATTTCTTTGATTCTTTCCTATCTTAAAAATCCGGAGCTTTCCCTTTCGGAAATGCTGGAAATCATGCCGGGACCGGATTTTCCTACCGGCGGAATTGTAGCGAATCAGTCCGAGCTGGAAGAAATCTACCGAAGCGGACAGGGAAGACTTCGTTTAAGAGGTAAGCTCTCCTTTGAGAAAAAGGAAGGTCGTTCCGACAGGGATAAGCTGGTGGTAACGGAGATACCCTATACCATGGTGGGACAGGGCATCAGTAAGTTTATGCAGGATGTAGCGAATCTTTGCGAGGAAAAAAAGATTAATGATATTCTGGATATTTCCAACCAGTCCAATGAACAGGGAATTCGTATCGTTTTAGAGTTAAAGT
>NZ_CABSXI010000103.1:0-4927 GCF_902481605.1 uncultured Oribacterium sp.
ACCGGGCGGATTCGGGACTTTAACCCGTTAGAAACGTGCGCCGCTAGGCGCACAACAAAAGAGAGAAGCCCCTAGTGCTTCTCTCTTGTTGCATTCACAAACCTTGTATACTGGGGCTGCCATCCCAGGGTAACAGTTCCGATTGGACCGTTTCTTTGTTTGGCAATGATAACCTCCGCCACATTGGGGGTTTCGGAATCCTTGTGGTAATAGTCATCACGATATAAAAACATTACAATATCTGCGTCCTGCTCTATGGCTCCCGACTCTCTTAAGTCGGAAAGCATGGGACGATGATCCGGTCTTTGTTCCACCGCTCGGGAGAGCTGAGACAGGGCAATCACAGGGCAATCCATTTCTCTGGCAATGGCCTTTAGGGAACGGGAAATTTCAGAGATTTCCTGCTGTCTGTTTTCCGAAGAACGCTTTCCTCTTTCTCCGCTCATCAGCTGTAAATAGTCGATCATAATCAGAGAAATGCCCTTTTCCAGCTTCATCTTCCGGCATTTGCCCCGAAGCTCGGAAACCGTAATTCCCGGCGTATCATCAATCACCATATTGGCATGGGAGATACGGTCAATTCCCTCTATCAGATTTCCCCAGTCCTCATCGGTAAGATTTCCCTTTCGCAGCTTATCCGCATCAATGGAGGTTTCCAGAGAGAGCAGACGATTTACCAGCTGCTCCTTGGACATCTCCAAAGAGAATACCATAGCCGGCTCCCGTTTCTTTACCGCCACATGATCCAGGATATTGAGTACAAAGGCGGTTTTTCCCATGGAAGGACGGGCGGCAATCAGAATTAAATCAGACTTTTGTAATCCGGCGGTTCGATAATCCAGGTCAATAAAGCCGGTGGGCACACCGGTAATGGATTCCTTCTGCTTGGATGCGGCTTCGATTCGTCGAAGCACATTCATCGCCACCTCATCAATGGGAACAAACTGCCGGTTATTTTTCTGCATCAGCAGCTGGAAAATCCGTTTCTCCGTACTTTCCAGTATGGTCTCCAAATCTTCTTTCCCGCTGTAGCAAAGCTCTGCAATCTCCTCATTGGTTTTAATCAAAGCCCGCAGGGTAGACTTTTCCTTTACCATCTCCGCATAGAGACGAACATTTCCCACACTGGGAACGGAAATCGCCAAATTTCTAAGGGTTTCCAGAGAAAAAAACTCCGGCGGAACATCCTTTTTTCTTCGAAGACGCTCTTGAAGACTGACAAAGTCAATGCTCACGCCCTCGGAAGACATTTCCCGCATGGCATCAAACAAAATATGATATTGTCTATTGTAAAAATCCTCCGGTACCAGAATTTCCAAAGCGGTCATCACCGCATCCTGGTCTCGAATCATGGCACCGATGACACTTTCTTCCGCTTCCTTGGCATGGGGAACGGTTCTTAGTACCAGGCGCTCTTCCTGTTCAGCCATTCTTTCTTCCCTCTCTACTTTCGGTCTAAAAAACTTCTCTCCTTTTCCTCATCATTTTCTGAAAAAGAGAGAAGTCTTCTAATTGCTTTAAGCCCGTGGCTAAAAGGTAATGAGTAATTGTTTTAAGCCTGTGGCTGAACGCTGACATGAAGAGTTGCTTCCACATCCTTATGCAGCTTCACCTTAATGTCATAGCCGCCGAAATTCTTCATCGGTACATCCAGCTCCATTTTCTTCTTGTCCACGGTAAGCTTATGCTGCTTCTTCAGTTCCTCCTGTACTTCCTTAGTGGAAATGGAACCGAAGGCTCTTCCGTCTTTTCCCGCCTTCATGGTGAACACCAGCTTAATGGCTTCCAGCTTTTCCTTTAATTCCTTAGCCTCTGCCAGTCTTTCCTCTGCCAGCTTTTCCGCATTTTGCAGCTGCAGCTTCAAGGTATTTAAGTTCTTTGCATCAGCCGGTACGCCGGTTTTGGTAGGTAAAATGAAGTTCCTTCCGTAACCTTCGCTAACCTCTACGATTTCTCCCTTTTTTCCTAATGCCTTTACATCCTTTAACAAAATCACCTTCATTACTCTACTTCTCCTTCCTCAATCATCTCGTCAATGGCCTTCTTGACCTGCACAATGCAGTCTGCCACTTCGCCCTCTTTAATCTGGGCTCCTGCCACGGTGCGGTGTCCTCCGCCCCCCAGCTTTTCCATTAAAACCTGCACATTCATCTCGTCAATGGAACGGGCAGAAATGAACACTACATCATTTACCTTGGTTAAGACCACACTGGCCTTAATTCCCCGAATATTTAAGAGCTCGTTGGCCGTCTTGGCACAAAGTACCGTGGGGCTTTCCGTGCCTTCACAGGAAACACTGCTGATGGCGAAGAAATCCCGGTAAATATCCGCCCGACTGATGGCCTCCGCCTTGGCCTGATAATCACTGAAATCCTCTCGAAATACCTTTCGGATTCTGGTGATATCCGCACCGCAACGTCTCAGATACGCTGCCGCCTCAAAGGTTCTTACACCGGTCTGGTTGGTAAACTCTCTGGTATCGATCACGATACCGCCATACATACAGTCCGCCTCAATGGGCTTTGCCTTGATACCGTCCCGAATATACTGCATCATTTCCGCAATCAACTCGGAAGCGGAGGAGGCATAGGGCTCGCAGTAGCTTAATACCGCTCCCTGAATCGTTTCGGAGCTTTGTCTATGGTGGTCAAAAACCACCTTGGTCTTCACCATGGTAAGAAGCTCCGGTTCATCAATGATGGACGGTCTGTCACAATCCACCACCACCAGCATGGTGTTGTTATCCACCAAATCCTTCGCGGTTTCTCCGTCAATAAACATATCCTTCGGATAGTCTTCATTTTCCAGAAAACGCTCTTTTAAGGGTAAAATGGTGGGGGTTACCCCGTTCTGTACAATATAAGCTCTCTTATCCAGGGCGGTAACCATACGATACACACCCACGGAGGAACCCAGACAGTCCATATCACTGTTGATATGTCCCATAATGAGTACCTTGTCCTTGGACTCGATTAACTCCTGGAAGGCCTGAGCCTTCACTCTGGCCTTTACTCTGGTAACACGCTCCGTGCTCTGGCTCTTTCCGCCGAAGAAGTTTAACTTCTCAGGGGTCTTTACGATAGCCTGGTCGCCTCCACGGCCCAGCGCCATATCCATACTGGTTCTGGCATATTCATAGTTCTGGGCATAATCTCCCGCACCGAAGCCGATACCCAAGCTGAGGGTTACGGAGAGGTCATTTCCCACATCTACCTTCTTCACCTCTTCCAGAATGGAGAAGCGGTCATCCATCATTTTTTCCAAAGCGGATTGCTTAAGAATGAAAAAATATTTATCCTTTTCGATTTTCTTTACTACGCCGTTGGCAGAATCGATATAACGGTTAATCTTTCGATCCACTAAAGCAGTAAGCAGGGATCTTCTCACCTCCTCAATCTGCTCCATAACTTCTTCGTAGTTGTCCACATAGGCAAGACCTACTACGATTCTCTCCTCATCCAGCTTCTGCTGTAATTCCAATTCTTCCGTTTCATCCCGAAGGTAAACCGCAATTAAACGAGTCTCCTCCGATAAGGTAAGGGATTCCGGCTCCGCATCCTGCAAGGAATCCACACGAATCAGGTCAATACAGTACTTTCTGTCCTTAAAGGAAGAATGTACTTCCAAGACCGCTCCGCTTTCCGTCAATATCTCTTTCTGAATATTGGGGAAAAGGGAAAGCAAATTCTTCTTTACCCCGCTGTCTTTTTGTAAGATGTGATGGAAGGCTTTGTTTTCCCAAAGAATTCCTCCCTCTTCATTGACAATACAATAGGCTGTAGGCATCTCTTCAAAAAGTCTGGCGTTGCTATCATTTGCCTTTAAGGAGAATTCCAAAAGGGAGGACATCAGCTTGGACTTTCTGCTCTGATAGAGATACAGTACAAAACAGACATATACTACAGCAAAAAAGAGAAGGACAAAAAATGCCTTCCAATCGATAAAGCTTAATGAAACTAAAATAGGAATCCACAGGAGAGAAAGCCAAATGGGCCACCGAAGATACTGGTCTATCGTCCCTGGTATTGATTTTCTTTTCTTCATCTTTCCTCTTTCTAAAAAAATACGCTGTGCCCTATTATACCCTTTCTTTTCCCATAGGTAAAGATAGAGAAAAAAGCGAAAAAATCTTTTCTTGACTTAATAAAAAACATTTTATCCTTAAGATTTTCTTTATTGTCTTTCTCTTTTCCAGTCGTTACAATGATGCAGAGTTTAAGGGATTCTATGATGATCCCAAGTCCATTTTAATGAGGTGAAATATGAAAAAAATGAAAATAGCGGTAGCAATGATGGCATTAAGCCTTCTTTCCAGCATTCCCGCCATGGCAAACTGGAATAAGGGTGCGGGGGCGAACAGCAACCGTTGGTGGTATGAAAATGAAGATCATTCCTATGCACATTCCGGCTGGTTCTGGTTAGACGGAAACAATGACGGCGTAGCGGAGTGCTATTATTTCGACCAGGAAGGTTGGGCATTACTCTCCACCACCACTCCCGACGGCTACACCGTAGATGAGAACGGTGCCTGGGTTGTGGACGGTGAAGTACAGACCAAGGACGTGGAAGTAAAGGCCAGTCCTAAGAAAACCACCACTGTAAAAAAGAAACAGAGAAAGAACGGTGTAATCAAGGAGTATAAGGTACATGCTTCCGGTTCTTCCACCGGTGTTGCGCCAAAGCAGGGTGAAGTCAACGGAGCAGACTTTAATAGGGAGCATCCGGCAGACAATAGCGAAAACTAACACCCTATCTCTTAAGAGCAATTTTATATAAAAAGGGAATGTAATCAGAATTATAGAGTAAATTTTTATGCAGTATAGGTCTAAAACAGGGGTAGTCTGAGCCCGCCGGTACTTACTGAAAGCAAGCAAAGCGAAGCTTGAAGTTAGTACCGCTACGTGGCGAAGCTAGCGAGAGCGTGCCC
>NZ_CABSXI010000104.1:0-4736 GCF_902481605.1 uncultured Oribacterium sp.
TTGTGAGGCCTGCTCCGGAGATGGTATTGTAAAAATTGAGATGCATTTCCTGCCGGATGTCTATGTGCCCTGTGAGGTTTGTAACGGAAAACGCTATAACCGGGAAACCTTGGAGGTTCGCTACAAGGGAAAGAATATCTATGATGTCTTGAATATGACGGTGGAGGAAGCCTACGAGTTCTTTGCCCATATCCCCAGTATTCAACGGAAAATGCAGACGCTTATGGATGTGGGACTATCCTACATTCGCCTGGGACAGCCCAGTACGGAGCTTTCCGGAGGAGAGGCCCAGAGAATCAAGCTGGCTACAGAGCTAAGCCGAAGAGGAACCGGAAGAACCCTCTATATTTTGGATGAGCCAACCACGGGTTTGCATTTTGAGGATGTGCGGAAGCTGGTGGAAATGCTGCAAAGACTGGCAGATGGCGGCAATACGGTTCTTGTGATAGAGCATAATCTGGATGTAATCAAGTGTGCCGACTACCTGATTGATATGGGGCCGGAAGGGGGAAGCGGCGGAGGAACGGTGCTTTGTACCGGCACCCCGGAAGAGGTAGCGGAAAATCCGCTATCCTATACCGGAAAATATCTAAAGAGATACTTGAATTAGAGAAATTTGGCTAATGTGGTATTAGGCTAAAGCGATATTTGACTAATGCGATGTTTGGCAAAAGTGATATTTGAGCCGATGAAGAGGGCAGTACTATTTAAGAGAAAAATTTTTTCGAGCACTTTTGCGTTAGCTGAAACTACGGTGGAAAATCCTTTTCCGAACCGATATAATAGAGAAAACTATTATTTCATATAGAGAAAACTATTATTTCAGCAGGAGATGAGCAGAGAAAGAGAGGACAGAAAATGAGTGCAGATTGTATTTTTTGTAAGATTGCCAATGGAGAGATTCCTTCCGGAACGGTGTATGAAGATGGGGATTTTCGTGTGATTTTGGACATTTCTCCGGCGGCAAAGGGACACTGTCTGATTCTGCCGAAGCAACACGGAAAGAATCTTTTGGAGATGGATGATGCAGTTCTGGCCAAGGTTTTCCCATTAGCAAAAAAAATCGGACAGGCTATGGTAAAGGCTACCGGTGCCAAGGGCTTTAATGTGGTACAAAACAATGGAGAAGCGGCCGGCCAGACGGTGGAGCATTTTCATGTGCACATCATTCCCCGATTTGATGAAAAGGACAGCATGGTATTATGGACTCCTCTTTCTTATAAGGAGGGAGAACTGGAACAGGTAAAGGAAAGTATTATAAAGGAGATCCATGGCTAAGATTGTATTGACAGGGGGAGGAACCGCGGGACATGTTACCGCAAATCTAGCCCTGATTCCCGGTTTACTGGAAAGAAAGCATCAGCTCTTTTATATGGGTTCGGAAAAGGGAATAGAAAAAGAATTGGCAGAAAAGGCAGGACTTCCCTACTACGGGATTGCCACAGGAAAGTTTCGGAGATACTTTTCTTTACAGAACTTTACAGACCCCTTTAAGGTGATTGCAGGATTTTTTCAGGCCAGAAAGTTTTTAAAAAAGGAAAAAATCAATCTGGTTTTTTCCAAGGGCGGTTTTGTGGCGGTGCCGGTGGTCTATGCTGCGGCAAGCCTTAGGATTCCTGTGATTTGCCATGAGTCGGATATGACACCGGGACTTGCCAATAAGCTGACCATTCCCTTTGCCAAAAAAATCTGTTGTAATTTTCCGGAAACTCTAAACTATTTACCGAAGAAAAAGGCGGTCTTTACCGGTGCTCCCATTCGAGAGGAGCTTCTACAGGGGAGTCGAGAAAAGGGGCTGGAAAGAGCCGGATTTTCCGGTGAAAAAGAGGTTTTACTGATTATCGGCGGAAGCATGGGCTCACAGGCGGTAAATCAAGTGATTCGAAAGAATCTGGATCAGCTCTTGGAAGATTGGGATATTCTTCATGTTTGCGGCAAGGGAAATGCCGATGAAAGCCTAAAGAACAGGACCGGCTATCAGCAATATGAATATGTCCATGAGGAGCTTGCGGATTATTATCAGGCGGCAGACTGTGTTATATCCAGAGCAGGAGCCAATGTGATTTGTGAGCTACTGGCTTTGGAAAAGCCCAACCTTTTAATTCCCTTACCTAAGGGAGCTTCCAGAGGAGACCAGATTTTAAATGCAGAGTCCTTCCAAAAGCAGGGATATTCTCTGCTGCTTTCTCAGGAAGAGTCAGAGGCGGATTTTTCCAAGCTTTATGCTTTATTAAAGGAACTGAAGGATAATAAGGCGAAATTCCAAGAATCCATGAGAAACAGTAAGGAAAAGAACGGAAGAGAAAATGTTTTACAGCTCATTGATTCTTTTTTGTAATTCTTTCTTTTGGGAAAAATCGATGCAGTTCAATTTTTCAAATCATTCAAATTATATTAAAAGCCATAAAAGGGTATATCATAAGCTGTAAAAAGGAGGGGGAAGATGATAGGGATTATCGGAGCCATGGAAGAGGAAGTGGCAAAGCTTAAGGAGCTTTGTGAGGACAGGGAAGAAATCCAAAAGGGTCCATACTTCTTTGTAAAGGGAAAGCTTTCCGGAAAGGAAGTAGTACTATGTAAAGCCGGAATCGGAAAGGTTAATGCAGCAGCTTGTACCCAGGCTTTAATCGATACTTTTTCTCCAAGTCAAATCCTAAATACCGGAGTGGCAGGAGCCATTGCGGAGGAAATCCATGTTTTGGATCTTTTGGTTTCCAAGGATGCAGTGCAGTATGATATGGACGCTACGGAATTCGGATATCCCCGGGGACAGATTCCCAGAGAAGAGGATTTGGCTTTTCCGGCAGAGGAAAAAATGATTGAGAAGGCATTAGCAGTGGGGAAGACCATGCAGGGCTTCCATACTTTTCTGGGTAGAGTAGCTACCGGAGACTGCTTTGTTTCCTCTCAGGAGAAAAAGGAATTTTTACGGAAGGAGTTCCAAGCATCCTGTTGTGAGATGGAAGGGGCGGCTATTGCCCAGATTGCAAGAAAAAATGGGGTTCCTTTCTTGATTTTGCGCTTTATTTCCGATGAAGCCAACACTAAAGCACCTATGACTTATACAGAATTTGAGAGAAAAGCTATTGCACAAAGTGTAGACTTTGTCTTAGAATTCTTAAAGTAAGTTTTTCTTACAAAATAAGAAATAAAATTAGAGTTAACGGTGTATTTTTTTTAGGATACACTGTAGGGGCTAAGAAGAGACGGTTTTACGATATATTCGTAAATCATCTCGGAAGAACTACCCTCTGAAGGAATAGAGGGAAAAGGAGAAGGAGGCTATATGCTACAATTTGATTTATCCAAGGCAAGAAAATTCGTCAGTGAAGAGGAGATGGAGAACTTTAAGAGCCAGACCCTTGCGGCAAGAGATACTCTTTTGTCCGGAAAAGGTGCGGGAAATGATTTCTTAGGTTGGATTTCCCTGCCGGCGGATTATGATAAGGGAGAGTTTCAGCGGATTCAGAAGGCGGCAAAGAAGATTCAGGAGGATTCCGATGTTCTCTTGGTAATTGGTATCGGAGGTTCCTACTTAGGGGCTCGTGCAGCCAATGAGTTTTTAAACCATAGCTTTTACAATGAATTAAAGAAAGAGGACAGAAAGACTCCGGAAATTTATTATGTGGGAAATAATATTTCTTCCAAGTATATTCTGCATTTACAGGATGTATTGAAGGGAAAGGATTTCTCTATCAATATCATTTCCAAGTCCGGAACCACTACAGAGCCTGCCATTGCTTTTAGAGTATTTAAGGGACTGCTGGAAGAGAAGTATGGAAAGGATGAGGCTGCAAAGCGTATCTACGCCACTACAGACCGTGCAAAGGGGGCTTTAAAGAACCTTGCCGATGAAATGCATTATGAGGAGTTCGTGGTACCGGATGATATCGGAGGTCGTTTCTCTGTGCTTACAGCAGTAGGCCTACTTCCTATTGCCGTAACAGGGGTGAACATCCAGGAGCTTATGGATGGTGCCAATGCTATGCGGGAAAGACTGCTTTCCGCTGACTACAGGGAAAATCCTGCTTTACAGTATGCGGCTGCCAGAAACATCATGCTTCGGAAGAATAAGAAGATTGAGATTTTGGTAAACTATGAGCCATCCTGCCACTACCTTTCCGAGTGGTGGAAGCAGCTGATGGGAGAATCTGAGGGTAAGGATCATAGAGGCTTGTTCCCCTCTTCTGTAGACTTTACGACAGACTTACACTCCTTAGGACAGTTTATTCAGGAGGGAAGTCCCCTGCACTTTGAAACTGTTTTGGAAATCGAGAAGTCCAAGGAAGAGATTGTGCTGGAGAAGGAAGCCATTGACACAGACGGCATGAACTATCTTGCAGGAAAGACCGTGGATTTTGTGAATAAGGCTGCCATGAAGGGAACCATTCTGGCCCACAGCGATGGAGATGTACCGAACTTTATCGTAAAGATTGATGAGCAGAGTGCCGGAACTCTGGGAGAAGTATTCTACTTCTTTGAGTTTGCCTGCGGTGTTTCCGCTTATCTGAACGGGGTAAACCCCTTTAACCAGCCGGGAGTAGAGAGCTACAAGAGAAATATGTTCGCCCTCTTAGGAAAGCCGGGATACGAAGAGCTGGCAAAGGAATTGGCAAATAAGTAATAGTTAAGGGGCTGTAAAAAATCAAAATAGTTTTCTAAGCAATATAGGTCTAAATTGGGGGCACGCTCTCGCTAGCTTCGCCTGACTGAGCAGTGGTTTTGTTAACCACTGC
>NZ_CABSXI010000105.1:0-4615 GCF_902481605.1 uncultured Oribacterium sp.
GTGGCCCAGAAGTATGTGCGTTATCGTTATAAGAGAGAGATGGCAAGAAAAGCCAACTCCACCGATGAGGATATTCTGGCATTAATCGATCAGGCAAATGAAGAGCTAAAGCAGGAAAACTCCAATAAAAACCCTGTTATTAACAGTACCCAAAGAGACTATATGGCGGGAGAGGTTTCCAAGGATTTAACCAGAAGACTTTTGCTTCCGGAGGATATTGTAAAGGCCCATGAAGAGGGAGTTATTCACTTCCATGATTCTGATTACTATGCTCAGAAGGAGCATAACTGTGACCTAATCAACCTGGAGGATATGCTGCAAAACGGCACGGTGATTTCCGAAACCATGATTGAAAAGCCTCACAGCTTCTTCACTGCCTGCAATGTAACCACCCAGATTGTGGCACAGGTGGCTTCCAACCAGTACGGCGGACAGTCCTTTACCCTTTCCCATTTAGCACCTTTCGTAGATATCTCCAGACAGAAGATTCGGGAAGCGGTTATTGCGGAAAGAAAAGAAACCGGCGAGAGCATGGATGAGGACATCATTGCGAAAATCGTAAATCGCCGTCTGAAGGAAGAAATTAAGAGCGGAATCCAGACCATCCAGTATCAGCTGATTACCTTAATGACCTGTAACGGACAGGCGCCCTTTGTGACCATGTTCATGTATTTGGATGAAGTTCCTGAAGGGAAGACTCGAGAGGATTTGGCTCTCATTATCGAAGAAGTGCTTCATCAGAGAATGCAGGGCGTAAAAAATGAAAAGGGCGTTTGGATTACTCCGGCCTTCCCCAAGCTCATCTATGTTTTGGATGAGGACAATATTACCGAAGATGCGCCTTATTATCATTTGACCAAGCTTGCTGCCCAGTGTACTGCAAAGCGTATGGTTCCAGACTACATTTCCGCAAAGATTATGCGGGAGTATAAGGGAGGAGATGTGTATCCCTGTATGGGTTGCCGTTCCTTCTTAACAGAGGACAAGGAAGGCTTGGGAGAAAATGGTGCCCACAAGTATTACGGTCGCTTTAATCAGGGTGTGGTAACCATCAATCTGGTGGATGTGGCTTGTTCCTCTGAGGGAAATATGGACAGCTTCTGGCAGATTTTAGAGGAAAGGCTGGAGCTTTGCCACAAGGCCTTACGGCTTCGCCATGAGAGACTTTTAGGTACGGTTTCCGATGTGGCGCCTATTTTGTGGCAGCATGGTGCCTTGGCAAGACTGAAGAAGGGCGAGAAGATCGACAAGCTGCTTTACAACAATTACAGCACCATTTCTCTGGGCTATGCAGGTCTTTATGAGATGTGCGTACGGATGCTTGGAAAGTCCCATACCACAGAGGAGGGAAGAGCATTTTCCTTAAAGGTTATGGAGAAGCTGAACGACTCTTGTAAGAAGTGGAGAGAGGAAGAAAAGATCAGCTACTCCGTTTACGGAACCCCCATGGAGTCCACTACCTATAAGTTTGCAAAGGCTTTGAAGAAGCGCTTCGGAACCATTCCGGGAGTCACGGACAAGAACTACATTACCAACTCCTATCACGTTCATGTTTCCGAAAAGATTGATGCCTTTTCCAAGTTGGCCTTTGAGGCGGACTTCCAGAAGCTTTCTCCGGGAGGAGCCATCAGTTATGTGGAAGTTCCCAATATGCAGAACAATATTCCTGCGGTTTTAAGCCTGATGCATTTTATCTATGAAAATATCATGTATGCGGAGTTAAACACCAAGTCCGACTATTGCTGTGCCTGCGGTTATGACGGAGAGATTCAGATTGTGGAGGACAGTTACGGAAAGCTCCAGTGGCGTTGCCCCAACTGCGGAAATGAGAATCAGGATCAGCTGTCTGTTGCCAGAAGAACCTGCGGCTATATCGGCACCCAGTTCTGGAACCAGGGCAGAACCCAGGAGATTAAGGACAGAGTGTTACATCTGTGAGGAAATATGCACTACGGAGAAATTAAATACTTTGATATTGCCAACGGCCCCGGTATCCGAGTGAGCCTTTTTGTTTCCGGCTGTCCCCATGCCTGCAAGGGCTGCTTTAATGAGGCTTCCTGGAATCCCTCCTTTGGAGAAGCTTTTACGGAGGAAGTGGAGGAAAGGATTTTGCAAGCCCTTGATAAAAAGGAAATTCAAGGCTTGACCCTTCTTGGGGGAGAACCTTTGGTGCCGAAAAATCTTCATGCACTACTGCCGCTTCTTCGGAAAATGAAGGAGCGCCTTCCGGAGAAGGATCTTTGGTGTTTCAGCGGCTACCGCTATGAGGAGCTTATGCAAAGAGAGGGTAAAGAGAAGGAAGAAATTTTGGAATTGTTTTCACAGCTTTCCGTTCTGGTAGATGGCAGGTTCCATTTAGAAGAGAAGGATTTAAGGCTTTTGTTCCGGGGATCCCGAAACCAGCGTTTGATTTCCATACCGGAAACACTGGAAAGCGGCAAGATTTGCCTGTATGCGGAGTAGAATGATGAATCTGCTTGCAGAACAGTTTTAGAAGAATCCTAGGAAAGCCTTAAAGAATTTGTTTGTATTTCTTCCTCTTCTTCCTGTATAGTGGGGGTTAAGAGAAGCTTTTGCTTCGTTTTTGCCGCATAAGAAAAATAGCGTGTAGGAGCATCAAAATTGATAAGTTCCTGTTAAATGCATAGAGCTCAAGGAGGTTGAAGATGAGAAAAAGAGGATTAGTACTGGCAGCACTTTTGGCTATGGGAATTTTGGCCTGCGGAAAGAAGGCGTCCACTGCAGAGAGTAGCGCCGCAGCAACAACAGCGGAAGTAAAGACCGGTCAGGAAGGGGAAGATAAGGAAAGTAAGGCTGCTACAGAAGCTGCCAAGGCAAAGGAGTCCACTACTGCTGAAACAAAGGGGAAGGAAGAAGGCGGCAAGGAAAAGAAGGATTTAACCGTGATTACGGGAACTATCACCGATGCAGCCATGAACAGCGTAAGCGTTAAGGGAAATGACGGCAAGGACTATGAGCTGAACAAGATTGATAAGTCCGACATTTCCGGACTTTCTCAGGGCATCGAAATCGGCACCAAGGTGGAGGTGACCTTTGATAAGGATATGAATATCCTATCCATGGTGGACCCGGGAAAATAAAGCTGTTGTTTCTACAAGGCTTGATTCGGAAGTAGGAAGCCGGTGTTTCCGCCAAGATATACGATAGTTCATGAAAGCTTCCGGTCGGAGCTTTGTTATATTCAATATCAACAAAAAACATACTTGTTATAAATTATCCCTATAACTAAATCTTAATATTTTGCATTATCCCTTTTTGCTTTTTTATGCTACAGTGTGCAGGAAAAGAAAAAAGGGATTTTTTTATCATAGAGGAAGAAAGAGGGAAAGAATTATGGCATATCATATCAGTACACGATGTCAACACTTGGAAGGACAGAATAAGGAGGAGCATTACGGGGCGATTTCCTATCCTATTTACCCAAGCTCCGCCTTTATTCATCAGGAGGTAGGGGGGAAGAATCCCTACGATTATTCTCGTTTGCAAAACCCCACCAGAGCACAGCTGGAAAAGGTGGTGGCTTCTTTAGAACACGGTACGGATTGCATTGCCCTGTCTTCAGGAATTGCGGCGTTGGCCTGTATTATGGAGCTTTTTCGTCCGGGAGACCATATTATAATTGATCGTGACCTATATGGCGGCTCCATTCGATATTTTCGTGAGGTAAATGAGAAGAACGGTCTTCAGTTTTCCAGGGTATCCCTTCATGAGGATGGCTGGGAAAAGGAAGTTAAGGAGAATACCAAGGCCATTTTTCTGGAAAGTCCTACAAATCCTTGCATGAATGTAAATGATATAGAAGCGCTGGGGAAATTTTGTAAGGCACATAATTTACTTTTGATTGTGGACAACACCTTCCTTTCTCCCTATTTTCAAAATCCTCTGGAGCTTGGGGCGGATATTGTGCTGCATAGCGGCACCAAGTTTTTATCCGGACACCATGATGCCATTGCAGGCTTTATTGTGGTAAAGGATGAGGCACTTCAGGAAAGACTTCGTTTCTTGTTTAAGACTACCGGAGCAGGACTGGATGCCTTTGACAGCTGGTTGATTTTACGAGGCATCAAGACCTTAGCCATTCGTATGGAAAAGGCGCAGGAAAACAGTCTGAAAATTGCGGAATTTTTAGAAAAACACCCGAAGGTAAAGAGGGTTTTGTATCCGGGACTTCCCAATCATCCCGGGCATGAACTGATGAAGAAGCAGGCCAGAGGCTTCGGGGCGATGATTTCCTTCGACGTGGAATCCGGTGAGGAGGCTAAAGAAATTTTAAAGAGAATTCAGTTGATTTATTTTGCGGAGTCCTTGGGAGGAACGGAAAGTCTTTTGACCTATCCCCTGACCCAAACTCATGCGGACGTACCAAAAGAGATTTTGGCGGAAAACGGAATATATGAAACCACCCTCCGCCTGTCTGTAGGTATTGAGGATGCGGAGGATTTGATTTCGGATTTAAAGCAGGCATTAGGATAAAAATGAAATATGCAGTATGGTCTTGAAAAAGAAGCTGTAAAATAATATGCAGTATAGGTCTTAAACGGGGCACGCTCCCGCTAGCCTCGCCCTGCAGGGGTTCTAAGCTTTTACAAAACAA
>NZ_CABSXI010000106.1:0-4500 GCF_902481605.1 uncultured Oribacterium sp.
TATGAGGAAATCGGCCATCCTCTTCCAAATAGAACAAATATCGTTGTATCCAAAACAAAGGTCTTCTCCGGAGAAAATATATATACTGTAAAATCTTTAAAGGAAGCAATAGAAAGAGCGGGGCAAGAAGAAATCTTTATTGCAGGAGGAGCGGAGTTATTTCAGGAAGCACTTCCCCTTGCAAATAAAATCTATATGACTTATGTGGATATGGAAGTCCCGGATGCTGACCGTTTTTTTCCGATTTTCCATGAAGAAGAGTACAAAAGGGAAGAAATAGAAAAGGTAGGAGGGGAGACCTCCTACCTAAGAGTCTTGTATACGAAAAAAGGGGATTAGGAAAGAAGTATCACAAAGAGGAGTGTTTTTCGTAGAGGAATTTTTTTGGGGAGTGCTTTATGAATATTCAGATCTTTGGAACAAAGAAGAGCCAGGATACAAAGAAGGCGGAACGCTATTTTAAGGAAAGAGGGATTAAATTTCAGGCTGTAGATTTGAAAGAAAAGGGAATCAGCAAGGGAGAATTACAATCCGTTCTTTCTGCTGTGGGCGATTTGGAAGAGATGCTGGATGAAAAAACAAAGGAGCGGGAAGCATATCAACTGATTCGTTATCTTGCGAAGGAAGACAAATTTGCGAAAGTCTTAGAGTATCCTATGGTATTAAAGCAACCCATCGTGAGAAATGGGAAGCAGGCCACGGTAGGGTATTGTCCGGATATTTGGAAGACTTGGGAATAGAGATTTTTTCTTGCCATATTTCACGGATTCAGATATACTAAATCAATAAAATTGCAAACAATATAATTGAATGAAATTAATAAAGCAAAATAAAGAGTATGAAAGATAAATAAAGAGTAGTATAAGGAGTTTCTATGAATATGGTAGTTTTTTGGGGTATATTAATTCCCTTTATTGGAACAAGCTTGGGAGCGGCCTGTGTTTTCATTATGAAACGAGATTTTCATCCCAATGTGCAGAAGGGGCTAACAGGATTTGCTGCAGGCGTCATGGTAGCGGCTTCTATTTGGAGCTTGCTGATACCTGCTATGGAAGAGAGTGCTCATTTGGGAAAGGTGGCCTTTCTTCCCGCCTTTGTGGGATTTTGGCTGGGAACCTTGTTTTTATTGGCATTGGATAAGATTATCCCACACTTGCATCAGAATACAGATCAGGCTGAAGGAATGCCCAGTTCTTTTCAAAGGACTACGATGATGCTCCTTGCGGTAACCCTTCATAATATTCCGGAAGGAATGGCTGTGGGGGTAGTGTTTGCTGGACTTTTGACAGGAGAAGTTAATATTACTGCCGGAGCTGCCCTGGCCTTAGCCTTGGGAATTGCCTTACAAAATTTTCCGGAGGGAGCTATTATTTCCCTGCCGCTTCATAGCAAGGGGCAAAGCAAGGGGAAAGCCTTTATGAATGGTGTATTATCCGGAGCGGTGGAACCCCTTGGAGCCCTACTGATGATTTTCTTTGCACCGATATTTGCTCCTTATATGCCAATCTTCCTATCTTTTGCGGCGGGAGCTATGCTCTATGTAGTAGTGGAAGAGTTGATTCCGGAAATGTCTGAGGGGGAGCACAGCAATATAGGCGTTCTGCTTTTTGCTTTGGGCTTTACGGTAATGATGGCCTTGGATGTGGCTTTGTCTTAGGCAGTCGAAAAGATTTAAAAGGAAAAGCTCCCATTTTATGAAGTTACGAGAAGAGAAAAAAAGTGCTATAAGGGCTTGATTAAGAACAAAGAGGAATTATGCAGTATCAAAATATTGTAGAAGGAAAATTTTTGGACCGTCCAAACCGCTTTATTGCCCATGTGGAGATAGAGGGTAAGGCGGAAACGGTACATGTGAAAAATACCGGGCGCTGTAAGGAACTCTTGCTACCGGGGGTTAAAGTATATTTGGAGAAAAGCGGAAATCCCAATCGTAAGACTGCCTTTGATTTGGTGGCAGTGGAGAAGGCAGGGTTGGGGTTGGTAAACATCGACAGTCAGGCCCCGAATCAGGTGGTAGCGGAATGGCTTAGTCGTTTTTCTTTTCAAAAACTGAAGCCGGAGTATGTATTCTCTGATTCCAGAGTGGATTTTTATATGGAGAGAGATGAAAGTCTTCCGGAAGCCTTTTGGAAATATGGGGAAATGGAAGAAAGAAATGGAAAGGAGCAGCGGGCCGAGAATATAAGAATGCAGCGTCAGGAGATTCTCAATGTATCAGGGAATATCCGTAAATATCTCTTAGAAGTAAAGGGATGTACCTTGGAAAGGGACGGCATCGGTTATTTCCCGGATGCCCCGACGGAACGTGGAGTAAAGCATTTAAGGGAACTTACGAAGGCTATACAGGAGGGCTATATCGCTATTTTGGCTTTTGTGATTGCCATGCCCAAGGTTTCTATGGTATATCCGAATGTGGAGACCCATAAGGCCTTTGGAGACGCATTGGAAGAAGCCCGGCAGGCCGGGGTAAAGATTCTGTATTTACCCTGTACTGTGACAAAGGAAGGTATGTGGATTTCTTCATAGCTTTTGGCTTGTTTTAAAAGGATGATTTTTTAATTCGAGAATAGTTAGCTTGGTTTTTAGAGGAAAGGTATTTTATGAAAATTATAATTTCTCCTGCGAAAAAAATGAAAACATCTGAATTGGATATCCCTCACCAAGGCTATCCTCTTTTTGTGGAATCAGGAGCAGAGGAAAATAGTACATTTTTGAAAGGTGGATTGAATCTGTCGGGAAAGACGGAACGCCTTTTACAATATTTAAAATCTCTTTCTTTTTTAGAGTTAAAAGAGCTTTGGGCCTGTAATGAGGATTTGGCCAGGGAAAATAGTGAACGTATAGTTCAAATGGACCTGAAGAGTAATTGTAGTCCGGCCATTTTATCCTACGAAGGGATTCAGTATCAGTATATGGCTCCATCTGTTATGGAGGCCTCTCAACTGGCGTATTTACAGAGTCATCTTCGGATTCTTTCCGGCTTTTATGGCGTGGTAAAGCCCCTAGATGGGGTGGTTCCCTATCGTTTGGAAATGCAGGCAAAGGCGAAGATTGGTACTTCTAAAAATCTGTATGACTTTTGGGGTGAGGATATCTGGACTGCATTGCTTTTGGAAGAGATAGAAGAGCGTTTGCAAAAAGAGGGAGAAAAGTCGTTGGAAAATGGAAATCCTATGCTAATCCTCAATCTCGCCTCCAAAGAATATTCCAAATGTATAGAGAAATATCTTCCCAAGGATAGAATCCTGAGGAAAAAAATCATGTGGAAAGATGAAACGAAAGAATTATCATTTCCCATTCACTACATTAGCTGCGGTTTTTATGAGAAGTCAGGAGAAAAGCTTGTGCAAAAGGGCGTCTATGCCAAGATGGCAAGAGGAGAAATGGTGCGCTATTTGGCAGAAAATAAGATAGAAAATGCAGAAGAAATCAAGGGCTTTAAGGGGCTGGATTTTAACTTTGAGGATAAACTTTCCACGGAAGATCAATATATTTTCCTTCGAAAATAAAGAAATAGAAATTGACAGAAATAGAAAAGCAAAAGAGTTTTTGTCGTATTAAGCTCTTTTCCTTCCGAAAGGAATGGGAAGGGCTTTTTTTAGGAATAATTATATGTACTGAAAATTATAAATGTTTGGAAATCGTTTGGGATTGATTGGAGAGAATAATGGAATTAATAGAATACATAAGACTAAGAAATAAAATGACACAGAGTGAATGGGCAGAATCTGATGAAGAAGCTGCTTTAATTACAGAAGAAAGCTTTGCAAAGAGAATTAGCTTAAGCTTAATATGGGTGACATCGGGAGGTTCATTTACAGCTTATCTTGATGATGATGACCTTTTCTTTGGACACAGCATAGCAGTTAATGGAAGCCCTAAGAAGGGGCTATTGTCGGCTGATATTGAGGGATAAAACATATACTGATATTTTTGGTAGTGAAAGGAGAAAAATGGAAAAACAAGCACTTATAAATCAATGGTTACTTGAGCAGGAAATAGCGCATATTAAAGGTTGGGATTTCTCACATATTAGAGGAAGATATAAAGAAGAGGATGATCTCTCTTGGGATTTTGAAAACATTATAAAATCCTATTTGAATGATACAGATTATTTATTGGACATGGAAACAGGAGGTGGCGAATTTCTTTTGTCTTTTATGGCAAACGCTAAATATACTGCTGCGATTGAAGGGTATGAACCAAACATCAAAATATGTGAGGACAGACTTCTTCCTTTAGGAATAGATTTTAAAGCATGTGACGGAGGAGATATTCTTCCTTTTGAAGATAACTACTTTGACATTATTACTAACAGGCATGGTCAATATAACATAAACGAAATTAAAAGAACTCTTAAAAGCGGAGGAGTATTTCTTACGCAACAAGTCGGTGCAGAAAATGACAGAGAACTTGTAGAACTTTTGATAGGTGATGTTGAAATTCCTTTTCCGGAAGCATATTTAAGTATTGCAAGACAGAAATTTACTGATAACGGAT
>NZ_CABSXI010000107.1:0-4284 GCF_902481605.1 uncultured Oribacterium sp.
TATACCGAAATTTCCGTCTCCATAGTGAGAGGGATAAATCATAGGACACATATAGTCCACGGAAGCAGCCATATCCGAATAATCCTGTCCAACAGCAGTACTGTCCACATAGGAACCTATAATGGTTCCAAAAACATCCGTAGAAAAAAAGACCTGTTTATTCGCTAAACGATCTGACATATACTGTACAAATTCTGTAATAATTTGGGTTTTATTGGTCTCTGCTTCTTCCGGGTACTGCACTTCCTTCATACCCTTCTCTGTACAAAATCGAACGTAATCCAACTGAATTTCATCAAATCCGTCATCAGCACAACGTTCCGCCACAGAAGCAATATAATCCCAATAATCTTTTTTATAAGGATTAATCCAGGTCATCCCGCTATTATCTTTAAATAAGCTTCCATCCGCCTTCTGATTCATCCATTCCGGATGAACTTCTCCCATGGCAGGGTCGCGAAAACAAACTAAACGGGCAATTAAATACAGTCCCTGTTCATGGCATTTTTTAAGCAATGCCGGTAAGTCTTTGACGATATTCGTCGTATTGTAGAACTCCTGCTGTCCGCCATTATTCATCTGGTATACGATTTGTCCGTTATCATTTTTAATATCAATGACTAAAGCATTCAGCTCAGTATCCTTCATTTTCGATAAGATATCCTCCATTTTCGGAGAACCGGCGGTAAGGTCTGTAATATAAATTCCCTTTACCTTTACCCTGTCCTTCTGAATATCTTTTTTCTTCCAAATCAAGGCCTCTTTTGCTTTCTCCTCCTCTTCCGCCTTTTCCTTAGCCAACAAGCTTTCCTGTGCCAGGGATTCTTCATACAAAGATTCCGCTTGTAATTCAGATTCGTACTGTTTCAGCTCCGGGGTTTTGTTTACATTGTACTGTAAAGGCTCCGGAGTCTTACAGGAACTTAATAAGCTGAAGGTAAGAAGAAAAAGGAAAAGAAAAGAAATATATTTTCTCATAATCCTCCCACTTTTTGCCTAAAACATAGGATAATTATAACACTTTACCCCTATATTACAAGAAAAATTGGGATTGGATGATTTTTCCGCTATTGGATAAGTCTGAAATTCTCTCGAAGATATTCCTTAAATAAAAAAAGTTTTAAAAATCAAAATAATTTTCTAATCAATATAGGCCTGAAACGAGGCACGCTCTCGCTAGCTTCGCCACGAAGCGGATACTAAGCGAAAAACTGCGTTTCTCTTGTTTTTCGCAAGTACCGTCGGGCTCAGACTGCCTCGTATTCAGACCTATATTGCCGAAAATTGCTTTTTTGATTTTAAAACCCTTTTTTCCGTGTTAAAGCTTAATGAATACACTCCGGAAACAGATGATATATCAGGCTTTTCCGATTCATCAGAAAACTCGGTATTGTGCAAGCTTTATTCTTTTCCCAATACGGAATCAGCTACTTCATCAGCCAATTTCTCTAAAGCGCTGCGATCCACGGATGCGGACTTTACAGTAAGAATGTCGCCGATATAGCTCATATTTTTCATCTCATCAAAGGCTTTCTTCATCAGCTTACCGCTTTGAGGAGCCCAGCTTCCATTTTCCAAAATAGCAATCTTTCGATTCTGCACATTCAGATTCTTCATGTCGGTAATGAGATTTTCCATCTTTGGAAATAGGTTATTGTTATAGGTTGTTCCCGCAAATACCAGATGACTGGCACGGAAACATTCTGCAATGCAATAGGATACATCCGTCTTGGATACATCGTAGGCTTTGATATTCTTAACACCGCGAATACCAAGCTCTAATGCAAAATGATCTACGACGGTTTCTGTATTGCCATAAACGGAATTATACAGAATCACCACTGCCTTCTCTTCCGGAAGATAACGGGACCATTTGTCATATTTATCAATGATAAAGGAAAGATCTTCCGTCCAAATCGGTCCGTGCAAAGGACAAAGCATCTCTACTTCCAGACTTAAAGCCTTCTTTAAAGCTGCCTGGGTTTGAGGACCGTACTTTCCAACAATGTTGGAATAATATCGTCTGGCATCATCCAGAAAATCCTTATCCTTATATCTTTGCTCGTGAGCAAGGATATTACCGTTGTTACAACCGAAAACGCCAAAAGCATCTGCAGAGAACAAGGTCTTATCCGTCATATCATAGGTAAACATAACCTCCGGCCAGTGTACCATAGGTGCAAAGACAAACTTAAGGGTATGTCTTCCTACAGAAAACTCATCGCCTTCCTTTACCTCTACCTTTCTGTCTGCAGGAATAGTCATCTGATAAAACTGGTCCAGCATTTGAAAAGTTTTAGCATTGGAAATAATGGAAAGCTTTGGATATTTTTCGTACAAGTCTTGAATGCTCCCGCAATGATCCGGCTCCATATGATTGATTACCAGATAATCCAAGGTCTTCCCTGCTAAAGCAAACTCGATATTCTCAATAAAATGACGAGAAACTGTCTGATCGCAGGTATCCAACAAAACGGTCTTTTCATCCAGTAAAAGATAAGAATTATAGCTTACCCCTCTGTCCAAGGGAAACAAATTCTCGAACAGGTGCAGTCTTCTATCTTCTACGCCAACATATACTAAATCGTCTCTAAGTTTTCTGCATGAATACATCTTTTACTCCTCTGATGGCTCGAACTGATCCTTTCCTACACCGCATAAGGGGCAAAGAAAATCTTCAGGAACGTCTTCCCAAGCTGTTCCTGCTGCAACATTTGCACTTTCCTCTCCTACTTCAGGATCATAGATATAACCGCATACTGTACATACATATTTCTTCATGATATTCTCTCCTTTTTCTTTAAACTTAAGTGTTGAGCTTATGCTCGAAAGGTAGTTTATCATTAGATTGTGCACAAGTCTAGTAATTTTAGGAATTATTTTTGTTTTTCCCTAAAAACAGAAAAGAGAGCTCGAACCTTTCTACTATTTCTATACGAAAGTACCATAAATTCAGTTGTTACAGGACTGTAAGCCATAAGAAAAGGAGCTTCTCATGAAGCTCCTTTTAACTCTTAGTCCTCTACAGTAATAATCTCGCGCTTATTATAAGAACCACAAGCCTTACAAACTCTGTGAGGCATAACCAATGCACCACACTTAGAGCACTTTACAAGGTTTGTTGCACCCATCTTCCAATTTGCTCTTCTGCTATCTCTGCGGGCTTTGGATGATTTATTCTTTGGACAAATAGACATATTTACACCTCCTGTCTTAACCGAGTTTGAATCGGTGAATTTGGGCTATGCTTTACATTAGAAAAACACACTCGTGTAAAGATACACTAGTTTTCCATAAAATGCAAGCAAAATCTAAAGGAAAGCGAAAAAAATATGCCTAATTTAAGCTTCAATCAAACGCTTTGTATCTCTTGCGATAGCCAACTCTTCATTGGTAGGAATCAAGAAAATCTTAACCTTGGAATCATCAGTGGAAATTAAACGCTCTTTTCCGCGAACATTGTTTCTTTCCGGATCAATCTTAGCACCAAGATAAGAGAAATACTCATCAATAACAATCTGTCTTGTTACCTTATCATTCTCTCCCACACCTGCTGTAAAGGAAATGGCATCCACACCGTTCATAGCTGCTACATAAGAACCGATATACTTGGCAACTCTGTAACGAAATGCATCAAGAGCTACTTTTGCCATGTGATTTCCTTCTTCAGCGGCATTCTCAATGTCACGGAAATCGGAAGAAATACCGGTCATTCCCAATACACCGGACTTCTTATTCAAAATATTTAAAACTTCATCAACAGTTTTATTCTCGTGGTTGGCAATAAACTGGATTACTCCTCCATCGATATCTCCGGAACGGGTACCCATAATCAGACCTTCCAACGGGGTAAGTCCCATGGAAGTATCTACAGCCTTGCCGCCGATAGATGCGGAGATGGAAGCACCGTTACCTAAATGACATACGATAACCTTTGCCTTCTCCGGATCCAAACCGCCGAAACGAATGGTTTCCTGAGAAACGTAGGCATGGCTGGTACCATGGAAGCCGTAACGACGAATCGCGTACTTATCATAGTATTCCTTAGGAATAGCATAGTAATATGCCTTCTCCGGAAGGGTCATACCGAAGGTAGTATCGAAAACCGCTACATTCTTCTTACCGGGAACAACTTTTTCACAAGCCTCAATTCCCATTAAGTTTGCCGGGTTATGTAAGGGGCCTAAGTCAAAGCACTCCCGGATAACTTTCTTTACTTCATCATTTACAATAATACTTTCCGTGAAACGATTGGAGCCATGCAGTACACGATGTCCGATTGCA
>NZ_CABSXI010000108.1:0-3796 GCF_902481605.1 uncultured Oribacterium sp.
GCTTTGTCTGGACACCAGTGGAGACTCTCTGCATAAAAGAGGGTATCGTTTAAAAATGGGAAAGGCGCCCATTAAGGAAACCTTGGCTGCCTCCCTGATTCTCCTTAGCAAATGGAGAGAGGATGCCCCCTTTGTGGATCCCATGTGCGGTGCAGGAACCTTTCCCATAGAGGCGGCTATGATTGCGGCAAAGATTGCTCCCGGAATGCATAGACATTTTACGGCGGAAGCCTGGGAAAACCTGATTCCTAAAAAGGAATGGGACTATGCTTTGGAGGAGGCAGGGGATGAAATTGACCGTAGCCTATTAGAAACTAAGAAGAATTCCTATGGAAAAATGGTGGATATTCAGGGCTATGATATAGATCCTGCCATGATTCCGGTTTGCCGTGAAAATGCGGAGCGGGCAGGGGTTGGAAAGCTCATCCATTTTCAGGAAAGAGAAGTGGGGAAGATGTCCCACAGTAAGCGAGGAGGCTTGATTTTAACCAATCCTCCCTACGGAGAGCGAATCGAGGATAAGAGAAATCTGCCTCTGTTATATACGGAGCTTAGAGAGGCTTATGAAGATCTGGATGATTGGCGACTTTGCTTAATCACCGCTTACGAGCAGGCGGAGAAATACCTTGGGAAGGCGGATAAAAACAGAAAGCTTTACAACGGTATGATGAAAACCTATTTTTACCAGTACAATGGTAAAGGGAGAAAATAATGCGGATTTTATTTGCCACCCATAATCAACACAAGTTAAGAGAAATTCAGGAGATTCTGTCTAATTTCCCCGGAACCATTCTCTGTGCCAAAGATTTAGGCATGGATCAGGAGGTAGAGGAAAACGGGACAAGTTTTCTGGAAAATGCGGAAATCAAGGCCAGAGCCCTATATAACTTTGCCAAAGCACAGGGACTTTTAGAGGAAGATGACCTGGTTATGGCGGATGATTCCGGCCTGTCCATTGAAGCCCTGTCCTTTGGTCCCGGAATATATTCAGCCCGATTTTTGGGGGTGGATACACCCTATCCCGAAAAGAATCGTCGTATCCTGGCTATGATGGAAGAAAGCAGTAGTAAAAGCAGAATGGCCTACTTTAGCTGCGCCATTGTTGCGATTTTTGCGGATGGAAAGCTTTTGCAAACGGAAGCCAGATGCACGGGAGAAATTGCAAAAGAGCCCGGTGGAGAAGAGGGCTTCGGCTATGACCCCATTTTCTACCTTCCGGAATACAGAAAAACCGCCGCGGAGCTTTCCAGAGAAGAGAAGAACAAGGTTTCCCATAGGGGAAAGGCTCTTCGAAAGATGGAAAGAATGATTCAGGAAGAGCAGGAAAAAAGAGATTCTGCCCGCTTTTCGAAAGCAGGGCAGGAGCAGTCGGGAAAAGGCAAGGAAGCAAAGGCGGAGCACAAGGCGGAGAAAGATTCCGGGGAAAATCCGGAAAAAGAGGAGGATGCCGAAAAGGGACAGAAACTTGTCGAAAAGGGACAGGAAGCTGCTCGGGAAGCGAAGACTAAGATAGCCGGCAGAATCGATCCTTCTTCGGAGGAAAAGATTTTGGTACTTTCCGATAACCATAGAAGACTGGACTATGTGGAAAAGGTTCTTCGTCTGCATCCGGATATATCCATGTGTATTCATCTGGGGGATTCGGAGGGAGAAGGAGAGGTACAGGCGCTTTTGCCTAAGGGCTGTGAGTCCTATTTTGTACAGGGAAACAATGACTTTTTTTCCTATTTGCCCAAGGACGTGGAAGTTCGTATCGGAAAAGAGCGATGCTTTTTGACCCACGGCCATCTCTATGGGGTAAACTTCGGTTTGGAGCGTCTTTCGGAAGAGGCAAGAGACAGAAATTGCAGTATGGCATTCTTCGGACATACCCATAAGCCCTGTAACAAAGTGGTGAACGGGGTGCATTGTATCAATCCGGGATCCATCAGTTTTCCCAGACAAGAGGATAGAAGACCATGCTATAGCCTGCTGTTTTTGGACCAAAAAGGAAATCTTAGAGTGGAAATGCATAAAATTTAGGAGGATAAAATAATGTACATGGCAGAATTTGTGGAGAGAATGAAGGGGATTCGAATTTGTCCGGTTTTGGTAATTGAGGATAAAAATGACGCCATTCCTCTGGGAAAGGCTTTATTGGAGGGAAAACTGCCGGTGGCGGAGGTCACCTTCCGTACGGCGGCAGCAAAGGAATCCATCGCGCTAATGGTAAAGGAATATCCGGATTTATATGTGGGTGCGGGAACGGTGATTACCCTGCAGCAGTGTAAAGATGCTGTGGAAGCCGGTGCCAAGTTTATTGTAAGTCCTTCCTTTTCCCATGAAGTGGCAGCTTTTTGCAGAGAGAGAGAAATTCCCTATTGTCCCGGTGTTTTGACTCCTACGGAAATCAGCATGGCCATGTCTTATGATATTCCTGTGGTGAAGTTCTTCCCGGCAGGACAGTTTGGCGGCGTACAGACCATCAAGAGCTATGCGGCAGTGTTCCAGAACCTGTATTTTATGCCCACCGGTGGAGTGAATCTTCAGAACATCGGAGAATATCTTTCCTTCTCCAAGGTGCTTTGTGTGGGAGGAACCTGGCTATGTAAAAAAGAATTTTTGGAAACCAAGGATTTTGCCTTGATTACCAAGAATTGCCTGGAGGCCTATGAATTAAGTCACTAAAGCTTTGCTGTTTTGTAAAGAAAGGAAAGGGGCTATTTTTATGGCCCCTTTTTTGAAATTCAAGCAGAGAATAAGCCTGTGTAAACAGCGAAAATTTTTTCTTGACAAAGTATTGGGGATTCGCTAATATATGAGAGTCGCACAAAATGCGAAATGATTCAGTAGCTCAGCTGGATAGAGCAACGGCCTTCTAAGCCGTGGGTCGGGGGTTCGAATCCCTTCTGGATCACTTGCGAGACGGTTCTATCCGTAACATGGTGGCCATAGCGTAGTTGGTTATCGCGCCAGATTGTGGTTCTGGAGGTCCCGGGTTCGACTCCCGGTGGCCACCCTATTTTTCTCGCACGAGGTTCTTATCTCATAGGGCCATCGCCAAGCGGTAAGGCACAGGCCTTTGACGCCTGCAGTCGTTGGTTCGAATCCAACTGGCCCTGCTTGTGAGACACTAGCTCAGTCGGTAGAGCACTTGACTTTTAATCAAGTTGTCGCGGGTTCGATTCCCGCGTGTCTCATTCCTGAAAGGGAGATATGCGGATGTGGCGGAATTGGCAGACGCGCCAGATTTAGGTTCTGGTGGGCGACCGTGCAGGTTCAAGTCCTGTCATCCGCACGAATAAAATAGAGAGAAGACGATACCGAGTGAAACCTGAGATTCAGCTTTGCTCGTTATTTTTTTGTAGAAAAAGGGGAGAGCTGGGAAGTAGACATTTTTCTCTTTCTGTTCTATTCTGTACTTATTCCGCCGCTCTGAAAGCGCAGAATAGGGAGAAAGAAGGAATGGAAAGAAAGAGGAGGATGTATGAGTACACCACATAATAAAGCGGAAAAGGGAGAGATTGCAAAGACTGTCCTGATGCCGGGGGATCCGCTTCGTGCGAAGTATATTGCGGAAACATACCTGTCGGATGTGCATTGTTTTAATTCTGTCCGAAACATGCTTGGCTTTACCGGTAAGATGCAGGGAAGAGAAATCTCCGTTATGGGGGGAGGCATGGGGATGCCGTCCATCGGCATCTATTCCTATGAACTGTATCATTTTTATGATGTGGATACCATCATTCGTATTGGTTCTGCCGGAGCCCTACAGGAAGACATCGATTTGAAGGAGATTGTTTTTGCACAGGCAGCC
>NZ_CABSXI010000109.1:0-3721 GCF_902481605.1 uncultured Oribacterium sp.
ACTACCCCAAGTTCAGACCTATATTGCCGAAAATCTCTTTAGTACTTTGATTTTTTACAGCCCCTTATCTTATAAGATGTTTTGAACAAAATAGTGTAATAAAAGAGGATGTAGGAAAAGCAATAATTTTCCCTACAACCTCTTTTTTATACTTTTTGATCAATCCCTTCAATTTGTACCTGTTCTTGCAGATACTCCTGAATGATTTTAGGATCAAAGGATTGACGAGGGCTCCAGTTTGTATCAACAGACTTTATTTTCTGTTCAATTTTGGAAACTTCATCCTTTCCGATTTGATCTATCGTGTACATGATGGCTCTTCTTTCCGGGCTGCTTTGTGACTTAGCATAATCTCTAAACTTTTTACTATAGCTTTCAGCGTCGGCAGAATTCACAAATCCCTGATTCTTTAAGAAGGCATCACGGATTTCTTTTCTTGCCAAGGCTTCAATATCCTTACTTACAGGAATAATATACTCTTTTCCTGCACCGGGATAATCCGGACTCATCCAAGGGTCACCTCCTGCGGCAATAAGATTACGGAAGTGTCTCTCTTCTTGGCTTAAACTCCTCCATTCTTTTTCTTCAGGAGATAGATTTTGGTTTTTTTGGGACTGAGGATCAAAATCCTGTTTTGCTATGGCGTATTTTGCCATATTGCTAACGGTCATACTCATCATAGTACCTCTTCCTTTATTTTCTATGAGTAATATCGACCATATATATATATTAACTTGAAACAGCGGTGCAAAACCCGCCTTACCCCAGTCCTGCCTTCTTCATATACTGTAAAAAGCTCTCCTTATCTCTGGTCATAATCAGCTCTTCCGGAAAATGAATCCTCTCCAGTAGAGACTCCACCTTTGAAAATTCTCCAATTCGTAAAGCGATATGGGCATCACTGGAAACGGAGATGGGTACTCCCAATTCCGCACAGCGGACTGCAATGGCTTCGCAACGCTTTTTGGTTTCGTTTCCTTCATCCATGGAATGCTCATTAATCTCAATCAGCACATGCTGTTCCTTTGCGGCAAGAAGCACCGGATCGATTTCAAAGGGAAGTCCGGAACGACCGATATGCCCAAGAATCAAAATCTTTGGGTGCTTCATGGCCTCCAGATAAAGCTTGGTGCAAGCCGAAGCACTTTCTCCCTTGGCAAAGCTGTTTCGGTGGACAGAGGCGATACAATAGTCCATTTTCTTGCAGACACGCTCGTAGAGGGACATTTTCTTCCCGTCATTATAAAAATCTCCGTCAATATTTTTCCAAATGGGAATATCAAAACCGAAAAGATTTCCTTCCATATCCACAATATCCACTTCACAGCCCTGCAAAACCCGAACGCCATGAATTTCCTTAGGCCAGGTGTGGCTTACCATCAAATACTGGTAGTGACGGACATTTTCATAATCCGGATAGAGCATGGCGGAAAAATGATCCGTAGAGCCAAGAAGCTCCAATCCCGCTTCCTTCGCCGCGGCAACATTTTCCAAAATCGTGGAGTAAGCATGGCGGGAATAAAGAGTATGGGTATGAACATCACATTTCAATTTCATAAAATACTTTTCCCCTTTCTATCATTACAGATCCAAAGTGATTTCCACAGGACAATGGTCGGAGCCCATTACTTCTTGATGGATAGAAGCGGAAAGTAGCTTCTTTTCTAACTGCTTGGAAACCACAAAATAGTCGATTCTCCAACCTACATTTCTTTCTCTGGCCTTGGTACGGTAGCTCCACCAACTGTATTCCTCTTCCTTGTCCGGATAGAAATGGCGGAAGGAGTCAAGATAGCCTGAGTCTAAAACCCGGGAAAACTTCGCCCTCTCCTCATCGGAGAAGCCTGCATTCATGTGATTGGAATCCGGATTTTTCAGATCGATTTCCTCATGGGCAACATTTAAGTCACCGCAATAAATTACCGGCTTTTTCTTTTCCAAAGTTAAGATGTAGTTCAGGAAGGCATCTTCGAACTCCATTCTGTAGGGAAGACGCTTCAGCTCTCCTTGAGAATTGGGCACATAGACAGTAATCAGATAAAACTCAGGATACTCCAGAGTAATTACACGACCCTCCTGGTCATGCTCTTCCACACCGATACCGTACTGTACGGACAGCGGTTCTTCCTTTGTGAAAATGGCGGTGCCGGAGTAGCCCTTCTTCACCGCATAATTCCAGTATTGAAAATAACCGGGCAGCTCCAGGTCAATCTGTCCCTCCTGCAATTTGGTTTCCTGCAAACAAAAGATGTCCGCATCCAAACGCTTAAAATCCTCCATAAAGTTTTTTCCCATAACGGCTCTAAGCCCATTTACATTCCAGGAAATCAGTTTTTTCATAAACATCCTTTCTACTCAATCCATTATTTTAAAGAAAATTATTTTTCGTATAGCCATTGCGTAAGCCCTCAGCACAGAACGCAAGCTTGTATTCTTTTTTTTGGCATGAGAATAGTGTAACAGACATTGCAAAGCCTGCAAGGGCTTTCGGGAAATTTCCGGAAGACAAGTTCTTAAAATTTTAAGAACTTTTTGCAAATGCAGGAGGAAAAGGCTATACTGTTTTCAAATCCCAAAGGAAAGGAAAGTAGTATGGCATCACAGAATTTAGAAGAAGTAGCGCAGTACCTGAAGAAGATGAAATTTCGAAAGGCCTTTTTCGGCTTTAAGCCTGCCTCTGTTTGGAAGAAATTAGAGGATTTGGACGGAGAATACCGTTCCGCCATTCAGGTGATGGAAATCGGCTACAAAGCCAGAATTCAGGAAAGAGACGAAAAAATTGCCGCTTTGGAAGAAGAGCTGGCGAAGCTAAAGGGATAGGATATGGCAAAGAAGAAAAAAGAAGTAGAGAAAAAAGCAGTCCTTCCTTTGGATGTGATTCGAAAAAAGAGAACTTATTACCGGCAAATGGGAGACATTCGTTCCTTCTTCTCCCATCTGCTTTTGATGGGTGCCTTGATTTATGTGATGTTCTTCGTCATTTTCGGAATCGCCCCGGTGAAAAATGACGATATGAAGCCAAAGCTCAGTGCAGGAGACCTGATGCTTTACTACCGTTTGGAAAATAAATTTTTCCCCTCCGATGTTCTGGTATATCATAAAGACGGAAAGCAGTTTGTGGGAAGAATCATCGGCATGCCGGGAGACGAGATTGAAATTCCGGATGAAGGCGGTCTGAAAATCAACGGCAATATGCAGGTAGAGGACGGTATTTTCTATTCCACCCAGCCCTATGACACGGAGGCGGTGAAATATCCCGTTAAGCTGAAGGAGGGAGAATACTTTATGATGTCGGACATGCGTTCCGGAGCAAAGGACAGCCGACTCTTCGGCCCGGTTACGAAAGCGGAAATTAAAGGCAAGGTCATTACTATTTTGAGAAGATCCTCCTTATAATGCTTCATAGAAAGAAGAAATTTAGAGAGCTGTTTCGTTTTTTCGAAAGGCTCTCTTATTTGTTTTTTTAGAAGAGTATTTGAATCGTCAGCACTTACTGAGATCTTGCGAAGAGAAGATATGCAGAAAATAAATAGTAGAGCGAATGAAGCCCTATAGGTCTGTATCGGGGTAATCTGAGCCGGCCAGACTTGCTGAGAGCTTGCGAAGAGAAGACCTGCCGAAAACAAATAGTAAAGCGAATGAAGCCCTATAGGTCTGTATCAGGGTAATCTGAGCCCGTCAGTACTTACTGAAAGCGAGCAAAGCGAAGCTTGAAGTTAGT
>NZ_CABSXI010000110.1:0-3503 GCF_902481605.1 uncultured Oribacterium sp.
GCCTGCAAGAGAAGCTCCTTAGTCAGTAGAGTGTCGGGGGTTAAGGATGGAGTGAAAAAGTTTTGGAAAATTTCCACTCTGTGAATGACCTCAGAAATAGGTTTATGAAGGGCGGAAGCGCCGAACACAAGTACAGTTCTTTGGCTCTCCTTAGGAATCTCCGGCTCATTCCGGCCATGGGCTTTTCCGGGTAATCGTTTAGAGCCGTCCGCCTCCACCAAGACAAAGTCTGCCATTTGCTCAATGGCAGAGAAGGGCAGGGGAAAAGGAGAAAGCTTGCCATTTGTTTCCAGAGTTCCCAAGCATAGAATGGGATTTTGGGACTTATCCCATAAGGATAGAACTTTGCTTTGAAGGAGAGTTTTCGAATTTTCCAAAGCTTCTTCAGAGTGAATATCTTTACCGGGAAGTAAAATTTTTTCATTGAGAGTTAAAATATTTTTATTGAGGCTTGAAACATTCTCATTGGAAATTAAAGCATTTCCATTAAGAATTGAAACATTCTCATCGGAGATGGAAACATTTTCATCTAAGAAACAGATATTTTCACAATGAGAAAAGGGGAGGATATGGGTGGAGGTAGTGAGAAGCACGGAGCCTTTTTGAGACAGCTCAAGGGAAAGGGACTTTAATAGGCTGCTTTTTCCTCCGCTTCCAATAATGGCGTTGACTCCTTTTTTTATGCCGAGAGCTTCCGACAGAGGAATTCGAATAAGCTTACTTTGCGGATTGTCATCGATTTGTCTTTGCTGTTTCGTCAAAATGTCTCCTTTCTTGTGAAAACGGGTTTTGTTCAAGTGGCTTTCTATCCTTTTGTTTACGGTTTTTCAAAAAAACTATGCTCTTTTTAAGACTTATGGTAGAATCAAAACTCAAAGTCTGATAACGTGAGGATTTTTGTCATGAAAGCTCTTACAGGAGTTTTTACAGCTCTATAAGTTCTTGTCTGATGACTTCATTATAGGTGATATTTTCTTTTTTGCCAGAAGATTTGTTTTTCTGAAAGGAAGGTTTTATGCTTGTATTTATCCGGGGAGCAGGAGATTTGGCAACGGGAATTTCCATTCGGCTGTATCGTGCGGGAATATCCGTTTGCCACAGTGATTTGGCGATTCCCACAGCAGTTCGTAGAAATGTTGCTTTTTCGGAGGCGATTCGCTTGGGAGAGTGCAGTGTGGAAGGCATTACGGCGGTTCGGGCGAAGAGTTTGGAGGAAATACATGAAGCAATTTCCCAAAAAAAGGTTCCTGTGGTTGTGGATGAAGGAAAGAGTTTTCTGCACAGCTTACAAGCGGATGCTGTGGTGGATGCTATTCTTGCCAAGAAGAATCTGGGAACATGTATGGAGGATGCAAGACTTGTTATCGGCATAGGCCCCGGATTTACTGCCGGCGTAGATTGCCATGCAGTCATAGAAAGCAAAAGAGGCCATGATTTGGGAAGAGTGATCCTTAAGGGATCCGCCATTCCCAATACCGGCATTCCCGGAATCATTGGCGGATATGGGAAAGAAAGGGTGCTTCGGGCACCGGCAGAAGGAATCTTGGAACAAACCCTTCCCATCGGTACTTTGGTGGAGGCCGGAGATATTTGTGGAGTAGTAAACGGTATTCCTATGCGGACGGAAATTTCCGGAATTATTCGAGGAATGTTGCAGGAAGGCATTTCCGTATTTCCCGGTATGAAGGCGGGAGATGTGGATCCCAGAGGTGAGGCGGTGGAATATCGGAATGTTTCCGACAAGGCAAGAGCTATCGGAGGCGGCGTACTGGAGGCTCTACTGCATTTTCTGCCTTGGGAGCTTTGTAAAGAGTAAAATGCTGTAGAGATAAGGAATTACAGGATTTAAGATAAACAAACGAGATATCGCACGCTTTGCGCACGATACTCGTTATGAATAAAAAGGAGAACTATATTTTATGGAAAGAGAACTGCAAGAAGAGGTGGTTTTGGATTTACCCGGATTACTGGCTTTATGTTTACGGAAAGGGATATGGATTCTTCTTGTTACGGTGCTTTGCGGTTTAGCCCTACCTTCTTTTAAGCTTTATAAGGCCTTGAAAAGCCAGAAGGCGGAAAGTCAAACGGAAAGCACGGAGGAAAGTGTGGAGAAGAAGGAGAAGGAAAAAGAACAGTCCTTGGAGTATGCCGGAAATGAGCGGAAAAGACTGGAAGCTTTGCTTTCTTCAGAGAGAGAAAGCTTGGCGGATTCCGCTTTGATGAAAATTGACCCGACTTCCTATGGGGAAAGAGATATCAATCTTTATCTTCCTTTAGAGGAGGGAGGGCAGACTCTCAGCAATCAGGAAATTGCAGCAAGGCTTTCTGCGGTAAGTCAGGCCTACAGTGATGCTTTACAAAGCGGTACATTTTACAGCGATATCGCAAAGCGCCTGGGGGGAAAGGTAGCAGAGAAAGATTTATCGGATCTCATCTATGTAGAGGGAAATGAGAAAAGCGCTATTGTTTCTGTCTATCTTGTGGGAAGTACGGAGAAGCTTGCCAAGGAAATGGGAGATGCGGTTCTTTCGTATGTAGAAGAAAAAAAGGCGGAATTGGATGAAAATCTTCCTGCACATAAGCTGGAAATTCTTTCGGATAACGTTTACACAGCTAAAAACAGTGGAAACTATAGTCCGGACAACAGCCAGCTTCAGAATGTACAGAACTTTCCGCTTTTGCAACGGCAGCAGCAAAAAATAGACAGGGTGGAAAAGCTTTCCACACTCCTTACCGACTGGAAGAAAAAGGAGAAGGACGCAAAGGGAGAGGAAGTTCTGGGAACCCAAGGGATTTCCAAGAAAACCTTAGTCAAATATGCTATTTTGGGAATTTTCCTGGGAGGATTTTTGTCTGTAGCAGTGATTACCGTACCTTATCTTTTCACTAAGGAGCTTCCCAGAGAGGAAGATTTGGAAATGTCCTATGGCCTTATGGTTTTAGGCAGTAAGAAGCGTTATAAAAAGCAGGGGATCTTTAAGAAATGGTCCGAAAAGCTTGCCGGGGAAAATGAGCGATGTGAAACGGAGGAAGAACTGTTCCGCCTTTCCAAGGCAAATCTTACTTTGCTGGCGAAGGAAAAGGAAATTCAGGAAGAGATCCTCTTCATCGGTGCAAAAGGAGAAATGGGAGAAAAGCTTGTACAGAATGTAGGAGAAGGAAATCCCCTTTCTGCAAGAGCTGCAGAGGACATTTTGCAAAGTCCGGAAGGAATACAGGCTCTGTCAGAGCACAAATATCTGGTTTTAGCCTATCCGGCACAAAGTGACTTCTTAAGCTTCTTAAAGACAAAGAAGAAATGTGAAGCACTGGGGAAAGAAGTTCTTGGTGTAATTTTATATTAAAAAGGGAATGTAAAATCAATAAATAGAGTTTTATGCAGTATAGGTCTAAAATTGGGGCACGCTCTCGCTAGCTTCGCCACGCAGCGGTACTAACTTCAAGCATCGCCTTGCTCGCTTTCAGTAAGTACCGGCGGGCTCAGACTACCCCTGTTTTAGACC
>NZ_CABSXI010000111.1:0-3470 GCF_902481605.1 uncultured Oribacterium sp.
GAAGCTGTGCCATGCTGGGAGAGGATGCGGCAGGCTCCGGTGATTTTCTGGCTCCTAAGCAGGAGGATAATGCAGAAAATGTCTATGATTTTGACGGAGTAATTTATAGCGAAGAAGAATTAAAGACGAAGAGCTTTGAAGGAAAGCCGGTCTGGCAGCGTTTTATTATCTGTATTGCCGGCGTTTTCAACAACTTCCTTTTAGGCTTTTTGATTGCCCTTTTCCTCACCGGAACGATTGGGGTACAGCTTCCGAAAATTGCTGCCTCCAATGTATCTACTCCTGCCATGGAAAGCGGTTTACAGGAGGGAGATGAGATTCGCTTCATTAAAATCGGAAATGCCAAAGGAAGAACTGTTCATAGCTACTCCGAGCTTGCCATGTATATGGAGCTTCATAAGGAGGAGGTGCAGGAAGGAGAAGTCAGTCTTACGGTTCTTCGAGATGGGGAAAAGCTTAGTTTTCAGTTCCCTGCCTATAAGGATCCTTCTACAGGACTTTATCGTATGGGCGTGGCTCTTTCCTCTGAGCGAGTGAAGTTTCAAAACCCTTTAAAGACTATAGAGTACAGCTTTTATGAACTGGCCTTCAATGCCAGAGTGGTGATTGACAGTCTGGCGTTGATTAGTAAGGGAAAGGTAAGCAGACAGGAAGTTATGGGTCCGGTGGGCACGGTTGCGGTTATCGGAGAAAGTGTTTCCAGCTCCAGCCAATACGGATTTTTCGTAATGCTACTGGTTTTACTAAACTTAAGTATGATGTTGAGCGTAAATCTGGCGGTAATGAATCTTTTGCCTATTCCCGCCCTTGATGGAGGACGACTTCTGTTCATTCTTTTGGAAATGCTGGCAAGAAAGAGGCTTAATCCCAAGTGGGAGGAGCGAATCAATACCGCAGGGATGGTTTTTCTACTAGCCCTTATGGTATTGATTGTCGGAAATGATGTGTTTAATTTGTTGACCGGAGCCTATTCGAAATATTTTAGCTCATAAGTTTATTGTATAAAGGAATACTATGTTCAAAAGAGAAGATACTAGGGTAGTAGAAGTAGGAAATCTTAAAATCGGCGGTGGAAATCCGGTGGTTTTACAGTCCATGTGTAATACCAAGACGGAGGATATCAAGGGAAGTATAGCCCAAATTCTTAGACTGGCAGAGGCCGGCTGTGAACTGATTAGGCTTACCGTACCTACAAAAGAAGCGGCATTTGCCTTAAAGGAGATAAAGGCGGCTTCTCCCATTCCTATCGTTGCGGATATCCATTTCGACTACCGCATGGCGATTCTTGCCATGGAAAACGGCGCGGATAAAATCCGTATTAATCCGGGAAACATCGGCTCTTCGGAAAGGCTTCGGGCTGTGGTGGACTGCGCCAAGGAAAGAAAGATTCCCATTCGAATCGGGGTAAATTCCGGTTCCCTGGAAAAGGAAGTTTTGGAAAAATATCATGGTAGAGTTACTGCACAGGGACTTGCTGAGTCTGCCTTGGCGAATTTGCGTTTGGTAGAGGAAATGGGCTATCAGAATTTGGTACTTTCCATGAAGTCTTCCGATGTTTTAATGGCGGTGGAAGCCCATAAAATTGTAGCAGAATCCTGCCCCTATCCTTTGCATGTAGGCATCACAGAGTCCGGAACGGTTTGGTCCGGTAATATCAAATCTGCCATGGGACTGGCCATGATTTTGGGAGAAGGAATCGGAGATACGATTCGTGTGAGCCTTTCTGCAGATCCTGTGGAAGAAATTAAAAGCGGAAGACTAATCTTGGAAACTCTGGGACTGAAAAAGGGTGGTATCCATGTGGTTTCCTGTCCTACCTGCGGAAGAACCGACATTGATCTGATTTCTCTGGCTAATGCTGTGGAAAAGCTGGTCCAGTCCTATCCGGATAAATCCTTAAAGCTTGCTGTAATGGGCTGTGTGGTAAACGGTCCGGGAGAGGCCAAGGAGGCGGATTTGGCCATTGCCGGGGGCAAGGGTGTAGGGCTTTTGATGAAGCGCGGTGAAGTGATTCGGAAGGTGGAAGAGAAGGATTTGCTCTCCGCCCTCAAGGAGGAAATAGAAAAATACCCTGATTAAATAAATAGAAAGGATAGGCATGAAGCAGTTTTTTCAAGTATTTCAGGAATTAACGGTATCGGAGCATTTAAGGGGAATGTTTTTGAATACCACCATAAGCAGAATCACCTTGAAAAAAGACAGGTCGAAGCTGAGTATTTATTTGCATAGCGATCATTTACTGGAGCGAAGTGATATTCGGGAAATGGAAGAGGCTATCTATAAGCAGCTCTTTATCGGGAAGAAAATCAACATTTGCATCCGGGAAAGCTTTCATCTATCCAGCCAATATACGGCAAAAGTACTTTATGAGTTTTATGAAAAGTCTCTTTTTGAGGAATTAAAGGAAAGAAACATTCTCCTGTATCAGATGATGAAGCAGGGGGAAATGGAATGGAGAGAGGACGATCGTCTCTCTCTTATTTTAGAGGAACAAATTCTTTTTCAAAAGGAAGAAAAGGAATGTATCCGAGTCATTCAAAAGATTTTTGAAGAGCGTTGCGGCGTTCCTATCCATTTTACCATCCGGTTTGTGCCGGCAAATAAAAAGGCTGAGGAGGAAGAGGATAAGGCGATTGCTTCTCTGTATTCTTCTTCCGGAAATCCTGGATATTCAGAAGAAGGATTGACCGATATTTATCCAGGGGCAGAGGAAAGTGCAGCTTATCCCGGAACAGCAGATAGGGCAATACAGGATGGAGAAGCAGCTTCACTAAGCCAAGAGAGTTCCGCACTTTCTGATGGAAACAGCTCGTCAGAGAAATTTGCAGGACAAGGCCAAGACTTTCAGGCTGAGAAAAATGCAGGAAATACTCATGACGTTTTAGCAAAAAATAGTGCTAATACTGCTTTAGAGAAGAAATCCATAGAAGATTCTCTCAAGCAGAAGACAAGCTCCGGGGAAAAATCCTTTGAAAAGAAGGGCTTTGAGAAAAAAGGCTTTAACAAAGGAAAGTTCCAGTTTAAGCGTTCCGACCATAGTGATGTGTACTATGGCAGAGACTTTAGCGATACTCCCATTCCTTTAAAGGATATCCCGGAGGATGGCGGTTTGGTAACGGTGGAAGGCCTGATTATTCAGGTGGATGAACGAGCCACTCGCTCGGGAAAAACCATTTTCAGCTTCTCCTTTACGGATGATACGGATTCTTTAGCCTCTAAGATTTTTGTAGAGGAAGAGAATCTGGAGGAAGCCAGAGCCTTTCTCAAAAAGGATAATGCCATTTGCATTAAGGGAACTATGGAGTATGACAGCTACGACCAGGAGATGGAGCTGGCCCATGTGCAGGGGATTAAGAAATCTTCCTTCACCCGGAAAAAGAGAGAAGATTTAGAGAAAGAAAAGCGGGTAGAACTGCAAGATCGGAAGAGCGTCGTGTAGGGAAAGAGTGTAGATCTCGGTGGTCGCCGTA
>NZ_CABSXI010000112.1:0-3284 GCF_902481605.1 uncultured Oribacterium sp.
GTAGCAGGGGCTTATAGCCCCGAGCAAACCACCCGTTTGACGGGTGGTAGTGATTCTTAACGAGTATCGCTCGCGTAGTGTGCGGTATCTTGTTTATGAGTTTTACGTTATGTGGTAACAGAGCTATAATTTATAAAATCAAAGATTTAAGGTGATTATTGTCCGTTTAGAAAACCTTCCGCCAGAGTCACGAAAGCGGCGCTTCCCTTCCAAAGAACATCCTCATCCACGGTAAACTTGGCATGGTGGTGGGGGTAATCGGTTCCCTTTTCCGGATTGGAGGAGCTTAAAAACAAAAAGCATCCCGGAACGCTCTGCTGGTATAGGGCAAAGTCTTCTCCGATCATACTGGGCTTGTCTATGTGGGTCAGGAGCTTATCCTGAAAAACTTCTTTGAGGCAGCCCTGCGCCAATGCAGTCAAATCCGAATCATTGGTAACAGGCGGTGCACCAAAGTCCATGGTGAGGCTTACGCTTCCTCCAAAGGCCTTGGCAGTATTTTCTGAAACTTCCTTGATACGCTTGGCCAGTCTTTGCCGCACATCTTCCTGAAATGCTCGAGTGGTACCTTCAATCCGTACAGTGGAGGGAATCGCATTGTAGAGCTCTCCTCCCTGAATGAGACCGATAGTAAGAACAGCTGGCTCCGTTCCGGCAATTTCTCTGGAGGGAATCGCCTGCAAAGCCAATACAATATGGGCGGCAATGTTGATGGGGTCAATGCCTTTCTCCGGGGTAGAAGCGTGGCAACCCACACCCTGCACCTCCAGGATAAAACGATCATAGGACGCCATTACCGGACCGGGGACACAGACCATAGTACCACCGGGAATATCCTTGCCTAAGATGCTTCCGATATGCATGCCGAAAATGGCATCAGCCCCTTCTAAAGCGTCGCTTTCCAGTAAAACAGCAGCCCCCTTTGCCTGTTCTTCGGCAGTTTGAAAAAGAAAACGAATTTCTCCCCTCATTTCCTCTCGATGGGGATAGAGAACCCGTATAGCGCCCAGCAGCATAGCAGTGTGGGCATCATGACCACAGGCATGCATACAACCCTCATGCTCCGAGCAGAAGGGTAGTTGGGTATCTTCCGTTATGGGAAGGGCATCCATATCTGCCCGAATAGCCAGTATTTTTCCGGGATGCTTTCCCTTTAAACTGGCGATAATGCTGCTGTCCTTTTCAGAAAGCCGGTAAGGAATGCCGATTTCATCTAATTGATGAGTGACATACTCTCGCGTTTTTGGCAAATGAAAGCCAAGCTCCGGTATTCTATGCAAGTCCCTTCGCATGGCAATAATCTTTGCTTCGATACTTTTACATTCTTCCCACCACATACATTTTCCTTCCCTTCTTATAAAAATATCGCCATATAAAGGGGCATAGACAGAACGCCTCCTTCTTCGCCGATGTTTCCGTCATGAAACGTATAGGCTCTGGAAATATGCTTCTGATTTATCAGCCAGTTTAAAGAATTTGCTCTACTCTGTCCGCTTTTAACCTCGATAGCCCAAATTTCTCCATCTTTTTGTGTTAAAAAGTCAATTTCTTTTTTACTACTTTCATTTTTGTAAAAATAAAGGGGGAGTTCTTTTTTGATGAGCATATCCGCTATTAGGCATTCATATAAGCCTCCTTTTGTATTGGCCAGGAGGGTATTTTCGATAATATGCTGTTTCAAACCGAAATCTTTCATGGCAATCAGTAAAGATAAATCTGTAGTATAGGCTCGAAAGAAATCCTCCCTGGCATAGTCGGAGAGATCGTACTGCACATCTGTCACCAATTTAGAAAAGGCAAACATATCTGCCGAAAAGAGCCAGTCAATACTGGAATAGAATTTCTGTGCCCTTCCTCCTTTTTCTACTTCCTTGTATTGAAACTTATGATTTTCTTTGTCCAGAAGTTGCTTTCCTAAAGATAAAAAGCATTTTCCGCTTTGACTTTTTCCTCGGATCTTGCATAGTGGGCAATATCATAACGATAGCCCATCAAAAGCTCTTTCTGTATTTGATCTGCAATTCGAAAATCCTGATGCTCCATATAATGAGCAAGAACTTCGGGCATCCCCCCCAGGGCAAGATATTCTCGTAAATAGGACATCATGGTATTATGAATAGCTTCCGAAACCGGTGTCTTCCTTACAAAGAGAGTTTTTAAATCAGAAAGCAGATCTTCCTGAATGCCTTTTGCCCATAAAAACTCTTCAAAGTCCAAGCCGAACATTCGCAGATACTCTACATACCCTACCGGATAGGAAGAGGCTCTTTGGTAGTCTATTCCAAGAAGGGAACCGGAGGCGATAATATCGAACTGCCCATCCAAGGTCCAGAATTTTAAAGAGGTGATAGCTTCCGGACACTCCTGAATTTCGTCTAAGAAAATGAGGATTTCTCCCGGAATAAAGTGTAGGTTGGGGTAACGAAAGCGCATGGCGGTAATCATGGAAGCAACAGTTAAATCCCCGGTAAAAATAGAGCGATCGGAGCTGCTTTCCTTGAAATTAATATAAAGCATCTCTTTATAAGCGGATTTCCCAAATGCTTGAACGGCATAGGTTTTTCCCACCTGCCTTGCCCCAAGAACCATTAAAGATTTTTTCTTTTCCTGTTTTTTCCAATTCCACATTTGACTCATCACTTTTCTCTTTAACATGCTTTGCTCCTCTTTTGCAAATATAGCCACATTTTGGAATGAAATTTCGTGAGGAAAATCGATAGCTTTTCCATATAGAGTTTGGAATCCTCCCCCAATATTGTCGGATAGATATACTTTTATTCTAAAATGTTGATAGACGGATATTTTTACTTTCTAAAATGTTGATGAATGGACATTTTTGCTTTCTAAAATATTGATATATGGACATTTTAACCTTCCAAAATGTTGATGTCAAATCAAAAATAGGAACTTTAGGGCGATTTTATGGACGAAGCTTTCGATGAAGAGGGAGATTAACTATACAAGGACACCCAATCCGCAACAAATCAGCTTAGGAAGATAAGCTTGTGGAAGCAAGGGGAGCAAGCTACAATAAAGTGAAGGAGTAGAAGAGGTTGTAAAAATCAAAAAATTTTCTAAGCAATATAGGTCTGAAATTGGGGCACGCTCTCGCTAGCTTCGCCACGTAGCGGATACTAAGCGAAAAACATCGATTCTCTCGTTTTTCACAAGTACCGACGGACTCAGACTACCCCTCATTCAGACCTATATTGCCGAAAATCCTTTATAATTTTGAATTTTACAGTCTCCATTAAAGTAGCTTTAAATAAAGAAGTACAATATCA
>NZ_CABSXI010000113.1:0-3192 GCF_902481605.1 uncultured Oribacterium sp.
GTGGCGAAGCTAGCGAGAGCGTGCCCCGTTTCAGACCTATATTGCTTAGAAAATTTCTTTTTTGATTTTTTACACCCTCTTGCTTTTCTTCAGGGTTTTAAATCGCTCTTAAGCCTTTGCCAAAGCTTCTCCAAGAGCCTTGCAGTTTGCCAGTCCTTCCTCATCGGGAGTGTTGTTGCAGATAACGGGAGGCGCTACCATTACGGCACCTGCACCGGTCATTCTTGCTTCCCAATCACGCATCCACTGTCCATCGCCCCAGTCATAGGATCCGAAAAGTCCGATCTTCTTGCCGGAAACGGAACCGAGTAAATCCTCTACGAAGGGCTCCATCTCTCCCTCGTCCAGCACCTCATCTCCCATAGCAGGGCATCCTAATGCGTAAACTGCATCTCCTGCCAAGTCCGCTGCGGAAATATCGGATACGCTAACCATCTTAGCCTCTCCGCCTGCTGCCTGGATTCCCTCAGTTACTGCCTTTGCCATCTCCTCTGTGTTTCCTGTTTGGCTGAAAAATACTACATGAATCATCTTTTTGTCCTCCTTGATTTTATGCCTAAAATATTGAATTATTCAATACTTTGGTTTGTAAAGTGAATTGATTGAGAAAGTCTTTTCTCTTTTAGAGGAAATATCTTTTTCCTCTTGTCTATATCCTAGCACTTAACTAGGATATATTTGTTGCAAACGCAACACTATAACTTTTACCCTTCCTTACCTTTTAGATTTCTTTGCTTATAGGTTCATCCTCTAATGGATTTCTGCTCTTGTGCAGTAGCTTTTTTCTCTTAAGCCACCTGACGCTTCTTAATGTGATAAGCCATCACCAAATCTCTACAGCTTAAGCCGGACTTCAGCATCAGGGTAAAGCTTTGAATGCACATATCATAGGCTTGGAAGCAAGCCAGTGCGCTCTCCACCTCGGTAAAGACCTTCCAATAGCCGGTGAGCTTTGCTTTTGCCAGGGGATTCTTCATATAAATCTTCACATCCCGAAGGGGATAGCCAAGGAAGACGCCTACCTCGTGGGGAAAGTCCGCCTGTTTCTCCTTATACCGGGCAAAACGCTCTGTGAAGTGCCGGAAAACTTCTTCTAAAGAGAAATTCTCATAGCCTACAGCTAAGCTCTGTAAAAAGCTCTGCACAGCCTTTCTGCTCAGAAGCTCCTCCAGCTTTTCCCTTTGGTATAGGAGAATGCTTTCCTTCTTCCCGCTATGAAGACTAATCACACAAATCTCGGTTCCTGAAAACAAATCTTCCAAAATCTGTTTTTCCGCCTTTGTTACCGTGATAATGGCAGAAGGCTTAAGTCCTGTAATCACCGGGGCATTCAAGCAGATATGTTCTGCAATATAATCTTCTATGCCCTCTTTTCTTTTGCAAAAAAAATTATCCTTCTCCATTCCCTCTCCCCTTTGGTTAGTTAATATAAACTAACTACAAAGGGGATTATATTAGTTAATGCTAACTTTGTCCAGCGAAAAATAAATATGTTTCTATCTTTTCGCAATGCCCCTATGCATTTTTTTGCATTGTGCTATAATTTTTTGAGGAATTTCTTTGCAATCGATTCCAAAATCATTTTACTGATTGCTTGTATAGATAAGGAGGAATCATGATCCTAATTGAAAACGGAACCCTGGTTAGTCCAAGGGAGAGCTTCCTTGGAGACATTTTGATAGAGGGAGAAAAAATCAAGAAAATTTTCCGAAAGGACAGCCCTAATTTTCAGGCGGAAAAGGATAAGGCTTTAGCTTCCGAAAATGCTGTAGAACGGATTGATGCACGCGGAAAGCTCATTTTCCCGGGCTTTATTGATTGCCACACCCACTTTGAACTGCATGTTGCCGGCACTGTAACCTGCGATAACTTCCCCTCCGGCACTAAGGCCGCCATTTCCGGCGGAACCACCAGTATCGTGGATTTCGGCACCCAGTACAAGGGCGAAACCCTGATGGAGGGCTTTAAAAATTGGCAGAAAAAGGCTGATTTAGGCGCTTCCTGCGACTACGGATTCCACATGTCCATTACGGATTGGAACGAGGAAACGAAAAAAGAGTGCCAGAACATGATGGATGAAGGTCTCAGCACCTTCAAGGTATATATGACCTATGACATTCAGGTGGATGACGAAGATATGTTTTACATTCTGAAGCGGCTGAAGGAAGTGGGCGGAATCACCGGCGTGCACTGCGAGAATACCGGCATGATTGCGGCTTTACAGAAAAAATACAGCGCCGACGAGAATACGAGAAAATCCGTATCTTCCCACTATCTTTCCCGTCCGGATGATGCGGAGGCGGAGGCCATTAACCGTATGCTCTATATTGCCGATGTGGTAGACACACCCATTATTGACGTGCATTTGACCTGTGAAAAGGGATTAAATGAGATTCGAGAGGCTAGAAAACGGGGGCAAGTGGTATTTGCAGAAACCTGCCCCCAGTACCTTACCATGACCGATGACCTGTACAATTCCGATTTTGAGACCTCTGCCCGTTATGTGATTGCTCCTCCTCTTCGGAAAAAATCCGACCAGGAGGCATTGTGGAATGCTCTGGCCGATGGAGAAATCCAGACCATTTGTACCGACCACTGCTCCTTCACATTAGCGCAGAAGGATCTGGGCAAAGAGGACTTCCGGAAAATCCCCGGCGGAATGCCCGGTGTGGAAACCAGAGGAGAAGTCATTTTCTCCGAAGGCGTGGTAAAGGGACGAATTTCTAAGGAGCGTATGGCGGCTCTTCTTTCCGAGAATCCCGCAAAGCTCTACGGCATGTATCCGGAAAAGGGAATTTTGCAGGAAGGCTCCGACGCGGACATCGTTTTACTGGATCCCAATAAGAAGAAAACCATTCGCAAAGAAGACCAGGTTTCCCGCTCCGACTATGCACCATTGGAAGGACTGGAAATTCAGGGCTGCATCGAAGAAGTGTTCCTGAGAGGAAAGCTGGTTGCCAAGGGCGGCAAAGTGCTTTTGGAGAATCAGGGAAAGTATTTGAAGAGAAAGAAGTTCCAGCCGGTGGTATAAACTCTCCTCGCTAGACTCTAAAATAAGGGGTTGTAAAAAATCAAAAAAATTTTCTAAGCAATATAGGTCTGAAACGGGGCACGCTCCCGCTAGCCTCGCCACGTAACGGATACTAAGCGAAAAACTGCGTTTCTCTTGTTTTTCGCAAGTACCGACGGGCT
>NZ_CABSXI010000114.1:0-3126 GCF_902481605.1 uncultured Oribacterium sp.
GATTACCTGACAGCCTGCATCTTCCAAGCGATGGGACATTTCGATGTTGTTGGCTTCATCAAATCTTGCCCGAAGCTCCACCAACACCAGGACTTCCTTTCCATTTTCCGCGGCTTCACAAAGGATATCCACGATCTGACTGTGGCTGGCTACCCGGTACAGGGTAATTTTAATGGAAACCACGGAAGGATCTCTGGCTGCGTCCTGCAACAAGCCTAAAAATCCCTTCATGCTTTCGTAGGGGTAGGACAGCATCAAATCCCGGCGTTCTACCTGAGAAAGGACGGACTCGCCTTTTTGAATGTAGGCAGAGCTTCTGGGGCTGTACTTCGGGTAGAAGAGCTCCGTCTTCTCTCGAAAGCTGTTCTGTAAGGTAAAGAGGAAGGACAAATCCAAGGGTGTTCCGCAGTGCAGGATGTGCTTATGGGAAATGCCAAGATGCTCCGCTATCTTTTTCTTTACGGACTTATGCAGCTCTCTGGTAAATTCCAATCGCACCGGATTCAAACGGTTTCGCTTCTTTAGAAGCTGCTCCATCATGCCTCGATAATCCAGATCCTCATCGTAGACATCCGTAGCGTCAATATCCGCATTTCGGGTAATCCGAAGGATGGACTTTTCCTTAATCTGATAACCGGGATAAAGCTTGGAAACAAAGTGTAGAATCAACTCCTCGGACAGCATGTGGTAGCCCTTTCTTCCGGGAATCTCGATGAGTCGTTTAAAGACCGGGTTCCAGCAGGGCACAATTCCCAGCTTCTTTTTGCCGTTCTTACTTTCCAGACGTACCACCGCATAAAGCTCCCGGTTCTGTAAGAAGGGGAAGGGTTGTGTCTTTCCCACAATCATGGGAGAAAGGTAGGGACGAATGGCCTGATCAAAGTAGATTTCCAGCTGACTCTGCTCCGCCTTGGACAGTCTTTGGAAGTTAATGATGTGGATGCCCACCGGCTCCAGCTCTCCCATGACCTGCTCATAAATTTCTTTCCGCTTTTGCTCTAGGCGTTGAACCTCTTCTAAAATCAAATCCACCTGCTCTTCACTGCTAAGATCCGTTTTATTGTCCCGGGTGGTTTTCTTAGAGCGCATTTGCTGCATCAAGGTACCCACACGCACCATAAAAAACTCATCCAGATTGGTCTGGTAAATGGAAATAAAGGGCAGACGATCCAGGAGGGGCACTCGCGGATTTCCTGCCTCATCTAAAACGCGCTCATTAAATAAAAGCCAAGACAGTTCTCGGTTTTGATACGCTTCTCTTCCTTCCTTCATTTTCCATCCCTCTTTTCTCTCTATAGCGGCAGGAAAGATTTTCCCCTTATCCGACTCCTGCCTGTCCATGTGGCTGTCTCTTCCGTTATGCAGTAAGGTCTGCTTCGTTTCTTTCCTATTACTTAAAGATAATAAATCTTCCCTCCCCCTCTGTACAGAGGGAAGAGGGAAGAAATTTTGTTTTCTACGAAAATGAAAGCTTCTGGAATGGCGATGGTTCTGCTCTGTCCAAGCCATGACTTAGGCCTTTTCGTTCTTTGCCAAAATCGGCATGATAATTCCCAAGATGGAAAGCACTACCGGGGTAATGATATTTAAAGCCATGGTGAAAGGATCATCGGAGTGCATACCCATTAAACAGCAGATTGCGGTAAGGGCAAAGCACCATACACCGAAGCCCAGAGCCACTGCATTGTTCTTTACAAAGTAATACTCTCTTGGGAACTTGTCTCCGGCCTTTCTTAAAGCAATGTAAGCCACGAATACCCAAAGGTAACGAAGAGGCATACATACGGAGTTTAACTTAGTCAGCTGCTTTAATACTGCTGCTGCACCCGGAACGAAGGACTGTGCCAGGATGATGGAGCCGGAAAGTACAGCTACCATGATGATACCGTTTACATAGCTTCCTTCCTTGTTCTGCTTTAAGAGCTTCTTGGGGAAGAATGGACGAGTCTCTTCATTGTCCAAAAGCATACGAAGGGGAGCATCAATACTGATAATCAGAACCGCAAACTGTCCGATTACGTTACAAAGAGCATAAATCACCAGCAAAGCATCTCCAACATGATAGTACTGGCCAAGCTTCTGGAATGCCCAGTAGGATCCGTTTGCCGCATAGGAATCAAAGGCTTCCTTGCTTTCGTTGATTAATGCAGGGTCAAACATCATACCCATAGCGATGGTTCCCAGCATAGCACACACCACAACCATGATAGCCAGGGCAATCATTCCTTTGGGGAAGCCCTTACTGGGGTTCTCTACCTTATTTACATAAGGAGAAATCTTCTCACATCCGCCTACCGCAAATACCAGGATGGAAAGAGAGGTGAAATACTCCAAACGGAAGTTCGGGATAAGGTTCTTTAAGCTAAAATCCAAAGAAACATAGTCTCCCTGAGGATTGATAGCCGGTGCCGCAAACATCATTACGATGTAGAGCAGGGACATAATAAACATACTGGAACCTGCCAGGGTAGCCATCTTCTTCAAGGGGTTTAAGCCCTTGCTGGCTACATAGCAGAAGATAATGAGTAAAGCAAAGGTAATCAACTGAATCATGAGCGTGGGGAGCTTATCATAAAGCTCTGCGCTACGGAAGATTACCCAAGACAATGCCTTCAGTCCGCCACTTGGCTTACTGGCAATGTAGGTGATGTGACAAGCCCAGTAGGTCCAACCTGCATAGTAAGCAAGCTTTGTGCCTAAGGTTTCTCTGATCCAGGAGCTCACACCGCCTCCCGCATGCTTGAAGGCAGAGCCCAGCTCTCCTACCATTAACGCATAGGGGACAAAATAAAGGGCAAACATGAAAATCCAGCTGAAAATAACCTGAATTCCGTTGAACCATACGAAGCCGTTGGTTACGTTTCCAAATCCCCATACTGTGGAAAAGGCCATAAACGCCAGCATTTTCCAACTAATTTTTTTCTGATCCATACTTATTCCTCTTCAATTCTAATTGCTGAAATCGTGTCACGAAGCTTTCGTAACACAGGTTGAGCGATTTTTTCCTCCGGCCCTGTTCTCCATTTTCAGTTCCGAAGAAAAATCTTTTTACGAAAAGAGAATTTCGTAATTTCCGTCACCCCGTCCCAAAACGGAGGAGGAGAAAAACAGCTTAGCTACTTCCAC
>NZ_CABSXI010000115.1:0-3049 GCF_902481605.1 uncultured Oribacterium sp.
AATAAGGGAAGGCCAATAAATTGCATCAGAGGTGAAAGCATTCACGGAAGTACAATTTTAAAGGAGAAAATAGGAAAATGGCATTAACAGCTGAAGAAGTAGAGAAATTAAAGGAACTTAAACGCACTGAAGAGTTTAAAAAAAACTATAAACTGATAAAAGACGAACTTGTAAAAAGAGACAGGCAAGGTGTAGATATGGCTGCCAAGGGACTAATTTGTCTCTTCGTGTTGTGCTATCTGCCTCGTCGTGCAGGCTTTCCTTTGGCAGTAGTCCTGCTGTTTGTCTTAATCATCATCCCCTTTTTTAAGAGCAAAAGTGATATCGATTTGGATGATATCTATACAGAACAGATTCTTAATCTGATACTGGAGGCAATACTTCCGAAGGCTAAGATTCACTCCTGGGGAGAAGAGCCTATAGAGGATGTAAAATATGCGGTTCCCAAGTCAGAGAAGTATAATCAATTCTATGCACTGAAATTTCATGATGAACGAAACCTTAGTGTTTGTAATTTGTATGCCTGGCATGAAGAAGAGTACAAGAGTGGAAAGGAAAAACGAACTAAGACAGTGAGGGATTTCCAAGGCGTTTTGTACGCCCTAACTCTGACGGAAGTTTATCAAGGGCATGTACGGATTGTGCCCACAAAGAAACTTGCGCATTTGAATATAGAGACCCAGGGAAAATATGCGGGAGCCTTAGAGGGTGAGCAAAAGATTGATGTGGAGGATGTGCGGCACAATGAAAATTACAACATTTACTGTACGGATGAGATTGCTGCTCGAAAGTTCTTAAGTCCAAGTGTTCTGGCTTGGTTTGATGAGCAGATTTCAGATCAGGGACTTTGTGCCTACCTTAAGGGGAATAAGCTTTATATCAGCAAATATACCAATGAATATATGTTTCCGGTGCCGGATACCAAGAAGAAGCTGAGTGAGTGGTCGGTGGAAAAAGCGGCTCTCTATCTAAAAGACTTAAGTCAGGAAGCAAAGGCTATGGCATCGGTTTTTTCTAAATAGCAATGAAAACAATGGGAACAAAAGAGGTGAGTTATGGATGTTCGAAGTGAAGAGGGAACCATAATGCTGGAATGGGGGATAGGAATGATATTTTCTATCTTTATTCTTATGTTTTTTTTGGCTTTATCCGTTCATTTGTATCAGCGAAACATGTTTACAGCAGCCTGCAATGCGGCGGTAGTGAGAGTTGCAGAGAATTATAAATACGAAGGCTTGGAATACAAAGAGGAGATAACGGTGCAAGATATTGAAAATATAGGCTTGTATCGCTATCTTAGCATGAAACAAATGAACCTTCTCATAAACGGAAATGAGAAAGCGAGTAGATTTTTGGGATTTAGACTTACGAAGTACAGTGGTGGAAATGGTGGCGGTAAGGAAACGGTAAGGGTAAAGCGAGTTCCGGATGATCTTGGACGATGCCATTATGTACTGGAAGCGGAGAAAAGCTTTGATTTTCTTTTTGCACCCTTGTTGGAGAAAGTCGGCTTAAAAGAGTCCAACAAAGTAAAAGTAGTGGCAGTTGCCTCAACTCTGGATGTGCTTCATTATGTAAACACGGTTCATTTTAGCCAGTATGCCAATAATAAAGTAAGTGATCTGTCCAAGGTCGCAGGAGTGATAGATTCCTTTATTAGTCTTGGAAAGGATTTGTTCGGTTTGGTTACTTCTTTTGGAGAGGATTCATGATGGGAAAAGAGGAAAACGATAAAATGAAGAGCAATCGAAATCACGTTGAAGATACCGTTGAAAACAATCTTAAAGAGAAGCTTCTTAGAGAAAGAGCTTCCGTTACCTTAGAGGCGGCGATTATCTTGCCCATATTCTGCTTTCTATTTATGGCATTGAATGGTGTGTTCTTTGTGTTTTCGGCGCAGAATCAAGTGATGCATACTTTGGTGCAAACGGCCAATAGTCTTAGTCTGGATCCTTATTGGAATGAAAAGATAAGCTTGGAGAATACCAGTGTAAGTACTATTTTGCAAAGATTTGAGCGTTATGTGGTACGAGACAAGAGCTTTTCTTCTGCGGAAAGCTGGCACAAGAATGAAACAGTGTCTTTCGGCGTGCTGGAAGACAGATTTTATTCTTATTTTACCGGGGATGGAAATAAACTCAGTGCTTATACTAAATTAAAAAAATTGGGCGTAGTAGGGAACATGGAGCTTAGCGGGACAGTCAATAACGGCGACTTAACCCTTGTTGCCAAGTACAAGATGAAGTTTTGGTTTAATCTTTTTAAAACAGAACCATTGGACTTATCCCAGAAGGTGAAGGTTCATTTGTGGGGATTGGAAGACTATTAAAGGGGAAAACATGGCTTTAAAACTAGGCATCGGTGTATTATATCTGCTTCTCTCTGTGTTAGCTATTAAGCTAAGCCACATTTTGCTGGTATGGCATCAAAAACAGCAACAGCGAAAAGGGATAGATAAAAAGGAAACCCATCCGATTTTCAATAAAAAGGCAAAAAATATATTGTATGGATTGTTTATTCTGTTTTCCGCTGTATTGGGATACTTCACGGCACAGAACGCAGTAGATACCTTTGCTATTGTTCGTCTGACTTTGTTGTATTTTATTTTGGCTGTAGCGGCCATTGTAGACGGGGAAAAATACATTATTCCGAATATTTTAGTGCTCATCTTTCTGGTGGCAGGGGTAGTGATAGGACTCATTGAAATTTTGTATTATCACCTTGGGTGGAGAGAGTTCCTTTTCCAGTCTTTAGGTTCCCTGTTTATTTTATTGCTCTTTCTTCTATTGATGGTATTCCTATCAAAGGGGGGATTGGGGATGGGAGATGTAAAATTATATGCTGCCATTGCCTTTTATTCCGGCATCAGTGCGGCCTGTATTATTCTTCTTTTCTCCTTTATTCTTTGTGCGATTACGTTCATCCCCTTTTTGCTTCTGAAGAAAATAAAGATTAAAGATGCCTTTCCTATGGGAGGCTTTATCATTGTAGGCTATGGTATTAGCTTGATGCTGTCCTTGATATAGTACGGTGCTCTTGAAGGGAGCAG
>NZ_CABSXI010000116.1:0-3041 GCF_902481605.1 uncultured Oribacterium sp.
ACCAAGGAGCCAGCAGTTTTCTGGTTTATCAGCTCAAGGAAGAGGATGTGCTGGACAATATCAGTCTGAATATGCTTACCAGCAACAAGGCCAAGGGACTGGCCTCTACCAACTATATGCAGATGGATACACAGCGTTTTATCCGTTACACCATTACCGGAAAGATTACGGCAAACCAGTTCTTTGCCCGGCCGGTAACTAAGCAAAGCTTTATGGGAATTTTCAAGGGAATCACGGAAGCCATGGTATCCGCAGAGGAATATATGCTGGATCCGGCCTGCATCCTTTTGGATCTGAACCAGATTTATACCGACGTATCCACCGGGGAGACGGAGTGCATCTGCCTTCCGGTGGAAAATGAAAAAGAGCAGAAGGATCAGAGAGAATTCCTGAAATCCGTGATGTTCCAGGCACAGTTTGAGAATCCGGAGGAGGGAAGCTATGTCACCAGAATCCTGAATTACTTAAACAGCATTCCGGTATTTTCTTCACTGGATTTCTTGAACCTGTTGACAGAGATGGAAAGGGAAGGGAAGAAGGATAGAACACCCCTTGCTCCGGCAGCGAAGGAAAGCCTGCAGCAGGGCGTAGCCGAAATCGGAAATGCCGTTGCCAATTCTTCCGTAGCGGGTATGGCGGCAAGCTTTTTCGAGCAATCCTCCCTCTCTCCTGCAGGAGCTCTTAAGCAGGAAAATGCTGTGGAGGAAGCCATTCCGGATATTCCTGTACCGGATGATATTCCCAAGGAAGAAAGAATCTCTCTTTTCTACCTCTTACAGCATTACAACAACAACAGAGCCAAGGAATATATGGCACAGCAGAAACAGCTGAAGGCAAGAAAAGAGGCTTTAAAGAAGATTGAACTGGCAAAGAAGGGCGGAAAGAAAAAGTCCGCTGCCTCCCTCAATCTTCCCGGAGGAAAGGCAAAGACCGCCTCTGCTGCTCCGAAGGCGAAAAAACCGTCTTCCGGAGGATTTTCCTTCCAGGTTCCCGGAAAGGAGTCCGGAAAAGACAAGCCGGGGGAGGAACTGCCCGGGATAAAAAGCTTGCCCAATGCCCCGGTAAATAGCCAGAGTAATTCCGCAGGAAATCCCAAAGTCAGTGCTCCGGTCGGATCCGGAATGAATATCCCGAAGAGCAATCCTTCGGTCGGCTCCGGGATGAATATCCCGAAGAGCAATCCTTCGGTAGCGAAGGGAACCTTACAGCCGGCCAAGCCAAGCCCCCTGTTTTCTAATCAGCAAGAAGCTACGGGAAATGGAGGAAGAAATTTCGGAGACACCACGGTTTTGCATAGTGGCTTTCGAGGAGAGGAAACCTCGGTATTAAACTATACCAAGGCACCGGACACGCCGAAACAGCCCTATCTACTCCGGATTAAGAACGGAGAGAGGATTCCTATTACAGGCAACATTTTCCGTTTGGGGAAAGAAGAAAAATTTGTGGATTATGTGATTCATGACAATGAGGCCATCAGCCGAAGCCATGCCAACATTATCAGCAGAAACGGACAGTATTTTCTGCAGGATAACAATTCCACAAACCATAGCTTCCTAAACGGACAGCAATGCGTAAGCAATGTGGAGCTCCCCTTACAGGACAAGGCAAGCATTCGTCTGGGGAACGAAGAGTTCCAGTTCCTCTTGCTTTAAGCACTAAGTCGTTCATGGTAGTAGCCTTAGGTTACTTTTAAATAAATATCAAACACTATCACACAAGAGCACCGAATTGGTGTCTCGCTGAGAGAAAGGAGTCTTTATGACCAGACTTGATGACATGATTTTAGCAACAAAAATTCGCGGAGAGAAGGCTTTAGATCGTTTCTTCCATGAGGAGAACGGAGACACAAACTTCATCTCTATGCTGATTCTTATTGCAGTAGCTGTATTCTTAGCAAGTGCATTTAAGACAGTAGGAAAGAACATTCTTGAGTTAGTAGGCCAGAAGGTAACTACCTTCATCAACAGCACAGCTAACTAAGCCAAACGAAAAATTGAATATGGGGTGCAATAAGAAAGAATACGAAGCTTAGAATCGAAAGGGCAAAGCTCTTCGTTCAGGCGTAGTAAAGCTTAAGGCACCAATCAGGGAGAAGACATAGCAGGATGAGTAAGCATTTGCTTTAAAAGCGTCTTGTTGGAAAATGTGTCTTTCTCCCATCAGGGAAAGGCTACTACCATGAAATTTTAACCTTTCCCTGAAACTATATAAAGAAATAAGCGTATAAATAAGTGCAACGATAGGTATAGAGATATGTATAGAAATAAATATAAAAATAAGTATAAAAGTACGTATGAAAATACGTATGAAAATAAGTATGGAAACAGAATCATTATAGATTGTGATAGAGCTTTATAGTTTGTTATAGAAAGAAGTAAAAGATTCTCCTAAAGAGAAAAATATAGTGTAAGAATACATTGGAAAATAACAGGGAAAAAGGATAAACAAGATGAGAAGAAAAAACATGCTGGCTTTAGGACTGAGTGCAGTACTTTGCACAGGGCTTTTTGCCCCTGCAAGCTATGCGGATAGTATAGATACGAAGGATTCTTACGTACCGGAGGTAGAAACAAGCTCTGAAAATAATAGCTTTGAAACAGCAAGTGCTGTAGAAGGATTAGACGATTTTCCGGAAGAGACTGCTGTGGAAGGGAAAACTGCGTCCATAGAGGAAGAAGTACCGACTACTGAAGCGGAAGACTCAGAGGAACTTGCTGAGCGAAAGGGGGAGTCTACAGAGGACTCTACAGAAGGCTCTACAGAAGATATAAGAGGAACAGATTCTGCTCCGGTAACCTCCGGATATTCAGGATTTAGAAGTGCTGCAGTGACAAAACCACTTGATAATAAGATTGTAACTTTGCATGTTTCATTTGAAGATTGGGATTTTCCCGCAAGAGATCACATGAAAGTGCTTCGGGAGAAAAAGGTAAATGTAACAGGTATTGCCTTAAGAGGAGGAGGAGCTGGAGTTATCAACAATCCTAGCCCGGATCTTTATAAAATTCTCCCGGAGAGGGAAGTGGAAAAGAAAGTAAATG
>NZ_CABSXI010000117.1:0-3027 GCF_902481605.1 uncultured Oribacterium sp.
GCATTTACAGTTGCAGGGGTAAATGAACAAAGCATCAATTCATCATTATGTCCGAATGTCTGGGATAAACTGTATGAAAAATATAGACACGATGAGCTTGCGAGCTTGGGAAGCGGTCAAAGTATGGGCGTTTGCCATGATGTGGAAAATCCAAGCACAATAAATTATATGGCTGGTTATATCGTTAATGATGTAGATAAAGCCACAAGTATGGGCTTAGATGTTTTGGAAGTGGAAGAAGCAGAGTATGCAGTTGTAGAATTAGTAGGAAGTGTTCCGGAGTGCATTCATAACGGGTGGAAATATGCAATGGAAGTCTTTTTCCCTGAGCATGGCTTTATTCATTCAGGAAAACCTGACTTTGAATATTATTATGAAGGTGATATGCACAGCAATGATTATAAAATGGAGCTGTGGATTCCGATAACTAAAGCTTAAAAAACAGGTTTGTAAAGATAAAAGAGATTACATTTCAAGAGGATTGGGGAGATAGAAGAAGTATGCTGAACATCAGCCAACTGTCTACAAAGTATAGAATTAAAAAAATGGAGGAAGAGGATATCTCCGGAATCTTGAATCTGGAGAATGGCAATCCCCAATACTTTGCGTATTGCCCACCAAAGCCATGTAGGGAAACGGTGCTGAATGATTTAAAAGCCTTACCGGAGGGGAAAAGCCTTGAGGATAAATTCTATATCGGCTTTTTTGAAAATGACAACTTAATTGCCATTATGGACTTTATTCGCTCCTTTCCAAAAGAAGATACGATCTTCATCGGCTTGTTTATGATGGACAGTAAAGAGTCCGGAAAAGGGAAAGGGAGCGCTATTATTACAGAGGCTTTAACGGCATGGAAAAGCGAAGGTTATGAAAAAGTAAGACTGGCCTATATGAAAGGAAATATGCAAAGTAGGAGCTTTTGGAGAAAATGTGGTTTTACAGAGACGGGCGTAGAAAAAGAAAATGAGAATGGAATAGCGGTCATTATGGAAAGAATAATGTGATGGGATAAACCTAGATTTAGTAAACTATTCATGATTACATAAGAAGAGCAAGAAAAATGATTTTCAAGTTTAGTTGAGGATGAATTGATCCTTTAGAAGTAAAAGAATGGAGGGAATTCAAATGGGATTTTGGATATTCATGCTAATCATGGTTTTACTTATTCCGTTCACTATGCTTTTCTTTGGCTAGCTACTTTTCAGGAGAACCCCGAAAGAAATCAATTATGTATATGGATACCGAACAAAAAGGTCAATGAGGAATGAGGAAACATGGAAGTTTGCGAATCAATATTTTGGGAAAGCATGGTATCTTTGCGGACTACTTTCAGCACTTCTCTCCGTGATTGCCATGGCCATTGTTTTTGAAAAGGGAACGGAGACAGTGGAAAAATTAATTTACTTTTATGCTTGTTTAACATATTGTATACAGCAAGAAAGTAAAAAAGGCGGTGATTGTATGACTGATTCTCAGAAAATTCTGGAACTTGCAAAACAGAATAATGCTGTTCTTACAACGGCCATGGTGGTTCATGCGGGATTTTTCAGAGGGAGTCTTCAGCATCTTGTAAAAAAAGGAGATTTAGAACGTTCCGTAAGAGGAGTCTATATATTACCGGAAGCGTGGGACGATGAATTTGTTAATTTGCAAACTCGCTATAAAAGGGGAATTTATGCCTTGGAAACAGCTCTTTTTCTCTGTGATTTGGCGGATAGAACTCCTCTTAAGTTTCAAATGTTTTTTCCTGCTACTTATAATTTATCTAATCCTAAAAAGGATGGTATATTAGCTAAGGGGGCAAAGGAGCCATTTTATAGCCTGGGGTCTACAGAACTTACTAGTCCGGCGGGAAACCCCGTGAAGGCTTATTCTGCGGAACGTACGCTATGTGATATTTTGAAAACAAGAAATCACGTGGATGTACAAGTAGTAGTAGAGGCCTTTAAACGATATGTTTTGCGAAAAGACAAGAACATTCCTCTTTTTTCAAATTATGCTGGAGCCCTTCATGTAGAGGAGAAGCTTAGACCGTATCTTGAGGTACTTCTATGAAAAGCCGGTGGGAGAATTATCAAAAAGACTTTGATTATGCTAAAGGCATTGAGTTTGAAGAATGTTGTAATGCAATTAGCACTTTGTTGGAAAGTTTATAAGAGTCAGTTCTGAGATTTTTATGACTATGAATTTTAGAATGAAGTCTTATTTTGTAGTGTTCTAAAGAACCTATGGAGAAAATATGAGAACAGAACATATTGTCATAGAAGACTATACTCCACAATGGAAGACAGAGTTTCAAAAAATCGTTGCTTCCCTTGGTAATGAAATCTTGGCTAAAAGCCTTAGCATTGAACACGTTGGCAGTACCTCGGTGGAAAATTTAGCGGCAAAGCCAATTATTGATATGGATATTGTGATTCCGGATATGTCGGTCTTTCCCGAAATGAAAAGCCTGCTGGAAAAGAAGGGATACCGGCATGAAGGGAATCTTGGAATAGAGGGAAGGGAAGCATTTTCCTATGAAGAGAAACCGAGACTTATGGTGCACCATTTGTATGTCTGCCCTATGGACTCTAAAGAACTGAAGAGACATATTGCTTTTCGAGATTATTTGCGTACCCAGCCTCATTTGGTGGAGGAGTATGCCGAAGTGAAAAGGGAAGCTGCCCGGCTGTATCCTAAGGATATAGACAAATATTTGGAATACAAAGGAAAATTTATTGAAAGAGTTTATCTCCTATATGAAACCACTGACCTTGAGGGAAAGTAGAGATGTCTGTAACAAGTTTTATTCATGTAAACAAAGCGGAAAATCATGATTTTGATTCATAACGAGTATCGTGCGCAAAGCGTGCGATATCTCGTTTAGAAAAATTTAGTAGGGAAATAGAAAGGAAGTATCCGGGGACAGGAATTGATCTTATGCGATGAAAATAATGAGGATACACTGATGCTTTCCACGAATACCGATATAGAAGATATTGAGGAGTGGTTAGGAAAATTAGGGCTATAAGTATGGGGGACAGA
>NZ_CABSXI010000118.1:0-2982 GCF_902481605.1 uncultured Oribacterium sp.
TGGGACGCTTTTTTACAGTCTCTTCATTTTAATATAGAAGCATATATTAGATTGCTCTGGTGTACTTCTTTAAGAATTCCTTCTCGTCTTCCTTAAGTAGTGGAGCGATGGTTTCGTAAACTCTTGCATGGTAGTCATTTAAGAGCTTCTTATCCTCTGCATTCAACATATCCGGATTGATGGCATCCAGGTCGAAAGGAATCAGAGAGATGGTTTCAAAATACATGAACTGTCCATACTCGTTCTTCTCTCCCTTTCTGGCGAGAAGTTCATTTTCCAGACGGATACCGTGGGAGCCTTCAACATAGAATCCCGGCTCATCGGTAATCACCATACCCTCTTGAAGTACTTCAGTTTCTCCGGCACGGAACTTCCAACGGAAGCCTGCAGGGCCTTCATGAATGTTCAGAAGATATCCAACGCCGTGACCTGTACCGTGGTTAAAGTTCAAGTTTCTATCCCAGAATGGCTGACGGGAAAGGATATCCAATACCAAACCGGTACATCCCTCCAAGAACTTCGCATTGGCAAGGTGCAGGTTACTGATAGCAACCAAAGTAAAATCATCCTTCATCTGCTGAGGAACCTCTCCTAAAGCAAAGGTTCTGGTAATGTCTGTGGAACCTTCATAGAAGCCTGCTCCGGTATCACTTAAGTAAAGTGTTCCGGTATGGAATTCCACATCGGTTTCAGGAGAAGAGGTGTAGTGCACAATAGCGGAATGAGGACCAAAGGAAGAAATGGGCTCGAAGCTTGGACGAATAAAGTTGCCCATTTCGGCACGGAACTCATCCAGCTTTGCTGCGGCAGACATCTCTGTAATCTTAATCTTGCCGATGTTTTCCTTCAGCCACTTCATAAAGCGAAGGTGTGCAACACTATCTTTAATCTGGGCTTTACGAATATTTTCAATCTCAACAGGATTCTTAACTGCCTTCATTAAGATGGCAGGATTTCTCTTTTCTACGGTCTTTACAGACTTGGGAATATTGTTGAAGAGAGCATAGTTTAACTTGCTCGGGTCAATCATGACGATATCCTTGTCGGAAAGCTTTTTTACATCCTCGTAAATGGCATTGTAGGGATGAAGCACTACGCCATCCTTAGCCAGCTTTTCCTGCAAAGCCTTGTCCAGCTTTCTTTCATCAATGTATAAGTCAAAACGGTCCATGCGAATGATGGCATAGCTGAGAACAAGAGGGAAGAACTCGATATCATTACCGCGGATATTCAGAGTCCAGCAGGTATCATCCAGGGTGGAAACGATATGGGTATTGCAACCCGCATCTTCCATTTCCTTACGAATACGAGCCATCTTACTGCTTACGCTTTCTCCGGCATATTTTTCATCCAGATCAAAGGCAGGCTCTTCGGAAAGTGCCGGACGATCCTTCCAAACCGGATCTACAAAGTCCTCATCATAGAGAATCTTAGCTTTCTTTTTCTCGGCAATACGAGCGTATTCCTGTCCTTCTCCTACGGATACGGCACGACCGTCAAAGGCAAGGGTATCGCCCTCCTTCAAATGCTCCTCTAGGAAGGCTTCCAGACTGGGTACTCCCGGCTCGAACATCTTCATCAGCTGAACGGTGGTTCCTTCCAACTGCTTAGCAGCCTGGATAAAATAACGACCGTCAGTCCAAAGTCTTGCTTCCTCTAAACCGATAAGAGCAGTTCCGGCAGAACCGGTAAATCCGGTGATAAACATTCTCTCTTTAAAGTGCTCTCCAACATATTCGCTTTGATGGAAATCCGCGGTGGGGACAATCAGCATAGTAATGCCCTTTTCCTTCATAATCTTTCTAAGTGCGGAAAGTCTCTCAGGTACTGTCATGTTCTACCTCCATAATTCTTCAAGTATAAAAACCAAATGCTGTAGGATAGTATAGCATGTTTTGCTCAAAAAGGCTAAAGAATAGGGCGAAAAACTTTGATTTTTAGGAAAAATGTTCTAAAAAAATAACGGAAGCGAAAGTCCGAAGTAATCGCGCTACAAAGGAAAAAAGCCTAAAAGTATTCTAAAAAGCTATATTAGGCTGGCTTAGAAAAACGTCCCATGTTATACTGCCATCAGTTTTACGTGAGAAAGGAAGAGCTATGTTAAAGTGTGAGAAAACATCTGTAATGAATATAGAAAATGCGATTAGAGGTGCCAGAAATCCTATGAATTCCTGGGATAGAGCGGATTCTTATTACGATGAAGAAGGAAATTATCAGCTGGGGCCTAATGACATGAATCTGGCAAGGCGTTTACGACTGGCCGGTTCCGATCATAGAAAGTTTATCCGCCAAATCTTTGTCTCCGTGGACATTACGGCTCCTCTTTATTGGTGGAAGGAGTATGACACGTATAAGGTGGCAACTGTAGCAAATTCCACCTCTACCATGCACAAAATTCATTCTAAGGAATTTAGTATAGAGGACTTTTCCCATGACCATCTCACTGAGGAAGGGCTGGAGAGTTTGAAAAGAACCGTGGAGGATCTGGAACGTATTCGTCTTCGTTTTCTGGAGAAGAAAAACAAGGAGGACTGGTACACTATTATCCAATTGCTTCCCAGTTCTTATCAGCAAATGCGGACCTGTACCATGAATTATGAGAGCCTTATCAATATGTATTTTTCCAGAAAGAGCCATAAGCTGGAGGAATGGCATACTTTCTGCGATTGGATTCAGACCTTGCCCTATGCCAAGGAGCTGATTTTGGCAGAGAAGGAATCGGAAGCATAGCCTTTTCCGCTTTTTAAAATTTTTTATGGCAATAATCTTCCCTATAAAATTTTTATTCGAAGAGAATTTGTAGGGAGGATTATGTTATACTATAGCTCATAAATTGCTTCTTTCGTTTTTTAAAGATTCTATTTTTCCTACCATTATTCATCCTTTTATTCATAACGAGTATCGCTCGCAAAGCGTGCGATATCTCGTTAATGGACTTTAGCCAGTATCGGAGCTGACATTTGAAAAATGTTAGCTCTGATA
>NZ_CABSXI010000119.1:0-2595 GCF_902481605.1 uncultured Oribacterium sp.
TAATAATAGCGCTCCCTTTCCCTTTTCCGGACTCTTTACTGTCCATCATAAACAAACCGATGAAAATCGTATCTTCTTCCGGAAAGGAGAGAATAAAGTCCATAATGGCAATCAAGCGGTCTTTTTCAAAAAAACCGATATAGAATTTATCCTCAAGGCTTTTCCCCTCCGGTAATGCCTTTAAATCATTCAACACCGTTTCCCTACATGGCTTTGGTGGACAATACGCAAAGTACAGGGGATTACCGTACTCCAAATTTAAGATTCTGGAGATATCCTCTTCCCCCATTTTTTTAATTTTGTATTTTGTAGATAGTTGGCTGATATTCAGCATACCTCTTCCGGCCATTTCCACTTTACCTCATTATGCATGTGTGATCTTAATTCTTCTTGATCAATTTGCTCGCCAAGTGATAAACCTGTTTGATTTCTTTGCTATCCAAGGACCAAGTCTCCACTTCTTTACGAATAAACTCCGGAAATTTCTTACTGATATCTCGTAAAGCATTGCCCACAGATTTTCTGACATATTCACTGGGATCCGCTTTTAAAGCGGCTAAACGACGAATGGCTTCTTCCGGGTGATCTTTAAAATAGGCTCTGCTTGTCCAGATTCTAAGCCCTTCCGTAACGGCTCTTCTAGCATTCGGCTCAGGGCTTTGTAGCCATTCCGTAATCGTGAGGAGGGCTTTTTCCATTCCGATTTTCTTACAATAGGTATCAAAGGACTTCGCTAAAATCTCCTGCACTCTCCAGTTCTCATCCTTTGTAACTTCTTCCTTCATAAAATGGAGGATTTCTTCATCTTCAGATAAGTAGCCGAAAAGAAATACCCCATACATCCTTACTTGATAAACAGGAGATTGAAAAGCTGCAAATGCCAAAGCCTTGCTGTAAGCAAAGTCATGGGACTGAAAATCCTGTAAAGCTCTACTTTCTTCCGTCTTGAAACCGTTTTCTATCGAAGAAAATTCCTGTTCTAATGCGGCAATATATTCCTTCAAATCTGCTCACCTCCTTAAGAGATTTGGTCTTCCTTTTTCTATATTGCACTGACAAATCTCACTCAAAAAGCTCCGTCAATTCTGTTTATCTTCTCTAAAGATACCACGCTTTCCCAAAATATTGATTCGCAAATCTCCATGTTTCCTCATTCATCATTGACCTTTTTGTTCGGTATCCGTATACATAATTAATTTCTTTCGGTGTTTTCCTGAAAAGTAGCCATCCGAAGAAAATCATAGTTAACGGAATAAGTAAAACCATAATGAACATGAATATCCAGAATCCCATTTGAAATTCCTCCATTACTTTTACTTCTAAAGCATTGATTCAGCCTCAGTTATACTTGTAACCTTTTGCATGTACTCATAAAATTTCTTGTGTAATTCTCTCATTTCATCCGGTGCATTTATCGAATGTTGATACATGAACTTTTCGCCGAAAGTACTTCTATATACAAAGGACATAATAAAAGTCAATATCGGCAGCGGCACAAACAAAAAGATATTCATTTTCCATGGGGATAACTTACCGCAGTTTTTCCTCACAAATTGGAGGTTTCGTTTTAGAGCTTTTGCTGTCTTACGCATAATCTTGTGTTCATAGCCGGCTTTTGCGGGGTTATCCGCTTCATAATATGCATCTGCAATAGGAACTACCATTGCAAGATGACAAAGCTGCCAAATGTGCATATCTTTCACTATCTGATATGGAATAGACGATTGCTTAAAAATCAAAGAAAGGCATCTTACTCTATCCGTTCTCATTCCGGAAATCTCTGCAAAAGTAGTCGGTTGAATGATTTTCGGAGTAAGCGTGGCATCCAATACATCATCCTTAATCCTTCCTCCTGCGCCCGGAAATGCCGGAAGGATTTTGCCTTTCCCACAAATATTCTCCCATTCCTTGTAGTCATCCATAGAATTTGTCATTGTTACAATGCATTTGCTATTATTGGTTTTCAGTTCCTCAAGCGCCTGATATAACTGATTCTCTCTGACTGTCAAGAATATAAAATCATATTTGTCATCATCCTTGAGTTCAGACAAAACAGAAACATTTGCTTTTGTAACTTTTTCTCTTTTCAAATAAAGAAGCCCCTTTTTCTTGAGTGTTTCCAGTCTGGCTCCTCTTGCATAAACAGTAGTATCAAAACCCGCTTCGGCAAAAAGCGAGGCATACAGCGAGCCTATCACTCCCGGACCAAATATGAGTAATCTCACTTACAGACTCCTTTCTGTCCCATACAAGATATCCGCCCATCATGGATTTTATGGCAATATCACCTGCTACGGGAAATGCCTCACGAACAAATTCAATTTCAAAGTCTATAATAACACGGTGAATCCTCCTTTTACCACTGTGCTCAAAGCAAGTAATCGTAAATTTCCTCCGAGTTCCAGTATAAAAAAGGAAATGGCGGCTTGAAATAGTTTCATTTTAACCTTCTCTTTCACACTAATTGGAAATCTTCCAAATAGTTGCTTTATTTTTCATGCTTATCAAGGTTTTATACAAACCTCCCTGCTTCATCAGTTCTTCATGATTTCCTCGTTGTTCTATTTTCCCGTTATTTAAAACTAAAATCTGATC
>NZ_CABSXI010000120.1:0-2447 GCF_902481605.1 uncultured Oribacterium sp.
AAAGACGGAAACCGCAGAGGTAAAGAAAGATAAAGCCAAGGCGTAAAAGGCCGTGGCAAAGGAATAAAAGAATACCTGGGGCCAGGTAATCAAAATAGGCTCTCTACTAAACAGGGCAAACAAGAACATCACCAGTAGGAAGAAAAGATGCACCAGAGAACAGCTGATTAACTTAATAATCGGTAAAAGCTCAATGGGGAAAACCACCTTTTTCACCAGATACTGATATTCCTGTAAGATTCCCGTGTTCATATTCATCACTTCCGAAAAGAAGAACCAGGGCACCATTCCGGGAATCAACCAGGTGGTATAGGAAACATTGGGCACCGGAGGGCTGGATTTAAAGCCGTAGGGTCCAAAGATAAAAGCATAAATCGCAATGGTCACCAAGGGCTGAATCAACATCCAAACCGCTCCGAAGTAAGAGCCTACAAAGCGCTTCCGAAAATCTGCAAAGGCCAGGCTCATAATCATCTTTCTTTTTTCTTTACAAATCTTGATAAGGGTTAAAAATCCCCGCATGCTATTCCCTTTCCGTGTATCTTGAATACTCCAAAGGAAGACTCACAGACTTCCCCCGGGATACTCGATATCCATCAAAGTTCGAGTTTAGTGTAAAAACAAACTGATATAAGTGTATAAAAGAAATGAAAGATTCGCAAGAATCTGGAAGAAAAGGACGAAAGAAACAATCCTTTCTCCCTGCTTTCCCACCCTTTTGCTTGGCATAAAACAAAGGATAAATAGGGGAAGCACCGGTAAAAAGTATCTTCCCTGAACACCTAAGACATAGTCCGTCCGCTTTGGCGTATAGGCAAAGAGCATGGAGGACAAAATCAACAGGATTAATCCTAAGGGAATCAGGAAAAGAACGATTCTTTGCAAAATATGAAGTTTCTTTCCCTGCATCTCCTTCCGTTCTCCAAAAATTCCTGCCAGGAAGGGACAAATACTGAAAAGCACCACCAAGGGAAGCGGAAAGGACAGACGATTGTCAAACTGCCCCAAAGGGCGGCCAATCAAAGTATACCAGTACTCCTTGCCCTTGATAAAGAAAGTATTTCTCAGAATCTTTAAATACACATCCGGCTGAGCCAGAATTTCTCTTCGATTATAGGTTTCCATACCTCCATCCTGTCCCACAATATTGGAAAGATTCACCGTATCCTCCTGCGGACGGACATATCGGCTGAAGGCATCCAGATTCACCAGCAGTAAGGGTAGAACAATGGATAAGCCTATAGCAAAAATACCGATAAAATAAAGCCATGGGGAGGAAAAGCGTTTAAAGGAAACCATAACGCAAAGCAAAAACAGAAGGGAATATACCATTTTACAGGGCGAAAGAGCTATGGCAATCAAACAAATCCATAGAATTTCCTTAAGACCCAGCTTTTCCTCTCGAAACTGGTATTGAAATACCAAGGATAAAAGAAGAAAGCTTAAGGCCAGGATATAGGCGTCATAGGACAAGGAAGAAATCAGCTCCAAGGTCATGGGAAAAAGACTGACGGAAAAAAGGATTTCCTTCCCCATAGGTATCTTTTCTATAGCCAGACTTCCTAAAATGCTGAAAAACAGAAGGTTAAAGAATCTCCCGAAATATAAAAGAGTAAAGCGTGAGCCATATAGGATTCTTGCAAAGGAAAAGCCCAGCGCCGGAAAAAAGTAGGCTAATGGAGTGGTCTTTACCGGTTTTTGCAAAGTAAATCCATAGCCCTTTTCTTTGGCAAAAAAAGAGGCCTTCTGTCTTTCCTCCACCTGTTTTCGATTAATATGCATGCCGAAAACCGTAGCCTCCTCAGGCTTCCCGTCTCCGGTCCAATCATCAATCTCCTCATCCTCCTTCCGGATTCGAAGATTTCCATCCTTGTCATACAGCTTTCCTCCCTGTCCCAGCATTTCCGAAGACAGAGCATAGGCACTGACATAATGCAAGACCTCATCCGGGGCGGATAAAGGCATTAAAACAAAGGAGTAAAGGGAGCCAAGAATCATCATGCTCAGAAAATAAATCTGGGCAAGCTTCATTTTCCTGCGAAAAAGAAAGAAGAAAAATCCTGCTGCAAAGGCAAGGGAAATCAAACCAAGGAAAATGCACTCCCGCAAAAATACGGGATGCTCCTTCCACAAGCTAAGTAGATTACTCATTGACTGTCCTCCTGCTCTGTTTCCAAATGCTTTTCTCTTTCTCTTCTCTCCTCCAAGGCCATATCCTGCACGATTCGATTAACTTTTTCCTCCAGCTTTCCCAATTCCACATGGGTATGAAAGAGCCGTAAAAGCAGAATAAAAATTACCAGTAAAAAGAGAAAATTCGGGGTAGAATAAATCCCCAGGCTTCTGGCCATAAAATCCGGCACAAAGGGAAAAATGGCAAAAACAAGCAAAAGAATGGAAAAGAGTAGCCAAAAGATACTCTCTTCAATCCGCATTTTCGCCTTTTT
>NZ_CABSXI010000121.1:0-2115 GCF_902481605.1 uncultured Oribacterium sp.
GGTTCTGTAACCGCATAAGATACTGATCTTGATTTGTTCCTAAAAGCATCAAAATTAAACAATGCTCCCCATAGTCCAGCTTCATAAAGCCTTTCTCATCTTTTAAGCCCATGGCCTCTGTGGGTTTTTTGAAATCTTTATTTTTTTCTTTCTTGCCCCCACCATCCTTTCCGCCGGAGGAATCATTCCCTCCGGTCTTTCCGGAACTGTCACCACTTGAGTCTTTGGAACTTGATGAGCCACCGGTACCGGAGGAGTCATTGGTGCTAGAGGAGTCACCGGCATTATCCGAGGAGCCCTGCGTTTCTTCACTGTTATTTTTGGATTTTTTCGCCAAGCCCTCTGTCTTTTCTTTAATCTTACCCTGTAAAGCATCACTTATACCGGTGCATTGCAACAGGTCAGCAATTAAATCCGGAAGTCCCGCGGTAGACATATAGGCTTTTAGCTTAATAAAACTAACGGATTGTTTGTTGACCAGAAGAATCATATCAATAAAGGCCTCCACTATAAGAAGAATCACAAAAAATAGTGCTATAAAGGGACCTGTAACGCTTGTTGCCTGAAGCCAATCTGATTCTGCAATAGCAGGAAGATTCGTGAGTAATCTTAATAAAAAGATATTAAAGAAGGTACCTACCTGTGCTCCTTTTTCCGAGTTGGAACCGGTAAATAGATACTCTAATTCTGCTCCCTTGTATAATTTGTCGCTTCCGCCTGCATTGTCCATCTTGGGATAATTCCAAAAATCTCCGTCTAAGAAGCCTATGTTATAGGTGCCGCCGGCCATTTCAAAAATATTGCTATAATCATATCCCGTTAAAGTTGAGCCATCACTGTAATTGGTTCTGTTAGGCATGTTGTAGACACCGTAACCATAGAGAAGATAGTTCTTCCCCAGGTTTTCTTTGAACATAAGAAGTCGACCAAGATTTTGGAGTCTGCTACTTGCCCAATCATATATGCCCTTGAAAAAAGTAACCATGCTGGTCAAATAAGACCCAAGGGCTTTCAAAATTCCCAAAAAATCCGCTCCGCTTACCGCTGTAATGAAGTCGGTGATAGAAGAAAGCAAATCTACAATACTGTCCGTCATTTCTGCTGATCCCAGATCCAGTACACCACTTTGATTAATCAGTTCATTGGGATCCAAATTCGAATCTAAGGAACCGTCATACAAAATTTTTACACCCAAAATCTCATACAACAAATCCTTAAGCTGTGTTGCAATATCAACGCTGTCATCAGAGCCCTTAATGATGTTTTGTAAATCTCCATATAAAGCAGCTGTTCTTTGGTCCACATCCTCTATTTCCGACAGAACTACATAACCCTCGATTTTTTCGTCTTTTTCAGCAGAATAAGACTCCAGTTTTTTCGCCTGTTCTTCTAATTTTCCATCATCTTCTTTTCCGTCATTGTATAATTCCTTTTGGTAGGAATCTAAACTGTTTTGCACCTGATTATTGATTTCATGATAGGTCACAAATAAAGGATCCTGTAATGTATCCACACCATGTTTATTCTTATCATATTCTTGGGTATTACTAATCAGTTCATCCGCTGCTTTTCTAAACGATTCCTGATTCTTCACAAAATCCCTCTCCTTCTCTTTTAAAGAAGAAAGATTCTCTTTTAGATCTCTGGTCGCTGTACCAAAGGCTCCGGCTTTACTGTTTACATCACTAATGTAGGAATCTAAAGAAATATCCTCTCCATTATCCTTCTTGCTTCTTGCCTCTTCTAAAGCTTGATAAGCATCATCGTAGGCCTTTCTTGCTTCTTTATACTTTGTTAAAGACTCTCCGTATTTCTTTGCTTCATCGGAGTATTCTTTTAAAGATTTTGCCATATTAATGGCGGAATCGGTAATATCAATGGCGTTCTTTCCACCATCCATCACATTTTTACATACCTTCAGGGAATCTAAGTTATAGAAGTTAGATAATAAATCTTCTATATTTAAACCTTCCACCAAGGTATTGATAGGTACGGAAAGCTCACTGTATTCATACACTTCCTGTCTTAATGCCAAAGGTTCAATAAGCGAATTTTTTCCTTCTGCCGATCCTCCCGCTAAGCTAATGGCCTTTCCGAAGCCTTGGACGTTCGCTT